>NZ_BAABRP010000012.1 GCF_039545055.1 Deinococcus carri | reverse complement strand
TGCCGGTCACGGCCCTGGTCACGTCCAGCACCAGGCGGTAGTCGTCAGGCGGCACGACCCCGAGGGCACGGGCCAGCCGCTCGTTGCTGACCTCGATGCCGCGTGCCGCGGCCTCCTCCGCCACCTCCGCGAAGTTAATGAGCTGGTACAGCCGGGCGCGGGAGAGGCCGAAGACCTCCAGCCCATACGCCTCGAAGGAGGCATGGGTGCTGCGGTAGAGGCGCTCGCCCTGGAGGGTGCGAAGGGCCTTCCCGGCCATGATGCCCGCGCGCACGCCGACGTAGACCTGCTCCTCCAGTTCGGCGCGGCGGGCGCGCTCTTCCGGGGTGAGGAGGTGGAGGACTTCAATTTCAGCGGCAGTCACGTGACTTCCTCTGCTTCTTCCGTCTCTTGGCACCGCGGCTTCCTCTAACCTGAGTGGACACCGTGACCACGGAGCCGTCGCAAACATGGGCCACACGAACGAGACCATCAGCAACGGACAACATGAACTTGAGACAGTTCTCGCCCGGCTTGATCTCTCCCTCGGCGAGCACCTGGCGAATAGCAGCTTCTGCGGCTTCGGATGGGGCGATGCCCCACCGCTGGGCAGCGCGGTCGAGGGCATGAAGGGTCACGGTGGGGGTTGCGGGAATCACGCCGGACCTCCGTCCTGCTCTGCCAGCGTGGCGAGGACCGAGCGCACCAGGGCCTCCGCAGGGTGCTGGCCGCCCTCCCCAATGTCCGGCACGGTGGGCCTGTAGTGCGCCAACGCACACCACTGCACGCTGTTCAGCCACAGGTGCGGCTGCCAGCCCTGCTGAACGCACCAGGACACCAGGGCGGCCTGGAAGATGGCGAGGCCGCCCCAGTTCCAGCGAATCTCACCGTCCGTGACCTGCGCCACCACGTCCCGCCGGTCGTCGAGCGTGACCGCGATCCAATGGGCTTTGACCTCCAGCAGCTCGGGGCAGCGCTCGGCCAAATCTCGCACCACATCCGGGAAGGGAGGGCACTCGCCACTCACAGCGGTCCCCCGTGTCCACTCACCATCTCGTCGCCCGCGTTCGGCAGCGGCTCCGGGCAGAGTGCCTCCAGCAGGGCGTCAGCGTGTTCCACGGCCTCGGCGGCGACATGCCGGGGTTCCCGTTGTGGTCCGGCGAGAATCAACGCCTGCTGGGCAGCGGAGGCCAGTTGGGCACGCGCCGACAGCACGGGCAGCACCGGGGCCGATTGCGGGTCGGCCATCAGTTCCACCACCCCTCGGCGTAGTCGGGATGGATGATCACCAGTTGGCCGCGCTCCTGCACTTCCGCCTCGCAGGCCAGCGTTAGCGCCTCAGCGTAGGCGTGCAGGTCAGTGGGGCCTGTGGCGACGGAGATGCCGCGCTGGACCCACACGCCCTCTTCCAAATGCCCGCGCGACACTGTGAAGGTCCGGGCGGTGAAGGGGGACTGCCTCCCAGTTGCATGGCTGTGGAGGTGCGACCAGCCCAAGCCCATGCGAGTGCGGTTGACCTGTTTGAGGAGGGCGAGATGGCCGCGCATCCAATCCTCGTCGCGGAGGGTGGCACCATCCACCGTCCACTCGACGAAGCTCAGGAAACTGGGCTGGCGGCTGCGCATAGTCCACCAGGGATGCACGGCGGCGAGGCGCTCGAAGATGGGTGCGAGGGGCGGCAGAGCGAGGACGGTCGGACTCACCCACCGGACAATGTCACCGTACTCGCTGCCGATTCGCCCCACGCCGTCGCTGTGGCCGCGCTGGTAGGCCTCGTCCCAGATCTCGCTGGCGCGGGGGTGGTCAGGCAGGCCGTGAACGCGCTCCAGCGCCGCACGCAGTTCGTCATCGGCGGGCAGAGGGTCCTTGCCCGCGTTGTCCCAACGCGAGTAGGCAGCGTCGCACTGTTCAAGGTGGGTGGCAAGGGCGTCGGGGGTCAGGAACTGATCGAGGTTCGTCATGGTCAGGCATTCCTTGTCAGGGCGTCGAGTTGCGCGTTCACTTCGGCCAGCACGTCGGCGGGCAGGTTCCAGAAGCCCAGGCCACCCGACACGGGCACAGGCCGAGGCAGCACGCGCACGTTGTCCAGCACCAGGGCCACGCTGCCGAAGTACCACTGCCGCTGCCCACGCGGGCAGGAATCGCCGGGCAGCAGGAGGCCGGTCACCTTGACCACGCTGGTGACGGCCTTGCTGGGCACGTCGCGGCGGCCGTACAGCACGCCGGTCAGCGACTGGATGTACTCGGCCCCCTTGCTGTCATAGGTGCCGCTGCTGTGGATGGCGAGGTCCTGGCCGACGATGCGGCGGGCCTGCGCGATGAGGTGGGCATGCGGCTCCCAGCGTTCGCGGTTCTCGACGCGCTTGCCGTACTTCTGAATGGCCGTAGGCCAGGGGGTAGAGAGAGACAGGGCTTTCAAGAGGGCATCCCTTCGTTGTTGATAAGGAGGGAGTCGCCTAGGGCGGCTCCCAGGACGGGTTCAGGTGGTAGCCGGAACAGGGAGGCGGGAGAGCAGTGCGGCCAGTGCCTGTGCCTCGGTGATGTGAACTGCGCCGCACTGCTCTCCGGCGGCGTGGGCGACGGTGACACGCCACATCCCCGCCTCGGCCTGGCTGTAAGTCACTGTCCAGCCCAGCGCGGCGAGTTGCGCGCGCTCGTCGAGCGCTAGAGCCTGTGCCGTCTCCGGGGCTTCTACCAGGACGGGCTGCTCTGGCTCGGCAGGTGCCTGCCCCCGGTCCAGCACCCAGAGCAGTTCCTTCTTCGCGCGGGTGAGTGCCACGAACTTCACGCACCGCTCGCCCTCCATCTCCTGGGGCGTGGCGGCCCGTGGGTGCGGCAGCAGCTCGCCGCGCAGGATGGCCACCCGGTCCGCCTCCAGTCCCTTCGCGCGGTGGACCGTCGAGAGGGTCACGGCGGGGCGGCTGTCGTCGAAGATGCCGTTCAGGGCCGCAATGAATTGCGCCGTAGTGCTGGGGGTGGCTTTCGACTCCACAATGCGCAGTACTTCCAGCTTGTCGTCGAGGTCTTCCAGCGCGCGGGCCACCTTGTCGACGTCGCCGTCGTAGCGCCGCCGCAGGCTCGCCGTCTGCTTGTCGCGATAGGCCGTCAGTCGGGCGGGGAACACCTCCATGTCGGCCCGCTTGCCCATGATCTTCTCGATCAGGCGAATCAGACCGGCGGCGATGTCGCGGCCGCGCACGGCTGCGTTGACCCCTTCCGCAATCAGCTCGTAACAAGTGGCAATGAGGGGAGCTGTGACGCGGCAGAGAATCAGGTCGCCGGGGGCCACGTGCTTGTGCAACTCCTCGCGCTTCACGTCGCGCACGACGCCTTCCGGCGCACCAGGGGCGGGCAGGATGTCTTTGGTCACGGTCTGCGCCAGGCGCACGTGCGAGACCGGGCAGCGGTACGTCACCGACAGGGGCAGCTCTACGGCTCCGAGCCGCTCCTTGATCACGTCCATGCTGTGGTGGTCCGCGCCGGCCCAGCCGTAAATGGCCTGGTTCCGGTCTCCGATGGCCATCACGCGCCCGCCGCGCTTCACGGCGGAGAGCACCACCTCAAGTTGTGCGGCATTCAGGTCCTGGGCCTCGTCCACGATGACGAAGTCGTAACCGCGCGGCCGCAGCTTCCACTTCGTCGGCAGGTAAATCATGTCTGTGAAATCGATCAGGCCCAGCTCGCGCGCCTGCTTCTCGCTCTCGGCCAGCACCGCAGGCAGCAGGTCCAGCACGGTGTCCTCGCACTCCACGTCCAGTTCGATGCCGTAGCGCTCAATCATGGCGCGGACGGCCTCACGGGCCGCTGGGTCAGTCAAGGTCAGACGGCAGAAGTCCGCGAGCTTGACCACACCCTCGTGGACGCACTGGTACGTGTCGGCATCTTGAATCAGCAGTTTGTCCACGAACGGCTGGGCGACTGCCTTGAGCTTGTCGCCCTTGATGTTGGGCTTGCCGCCGGGCAGGGCGCGGCGCAGGGCCATGTTGCCCAGGCTGTGAATTGTGCTGGAAGCGCAGCCGGTGGGGAGGCGGTCTTTCAACTGCTCTGCGGCGTGCTTGTTGAAAGCGAGGAAAAGGGTCTGCTGACCCTCGAGCAGGGCGGCGCATTTCACCGCCGTGGTGGTCTTGCCCGCGCCGGCGGTAGCCGCCACGATGGCGTGACCCTGGCCGCTCTGGACCCACTGGAAAATCTGCTGCTGGTATTGACTCGCCTGGAACATGATCGGTCCTTCTGGAGCACCTCTGGCGGCACTCCGGGCCTTGAAGAGGGCAAAGGGTTGGTCGAGAAGCCGTCGCGGCTTCCATCGGCAACGCTGCTGCGCTGGCTCTACGCGGTGTTCCAGGGGGACGTGCTGCTACGCTGTTCCATGTCTCTGACCTCTTGGGATGGGGACTTCAGGGGGGGCGCACTCGTTCTTGGCGGTTCGGGAAGCGCCCTTTCCTGATGCGCCCATCATAACCTATACGTTTATAATTAGCAATACGGTTATATGGATGGCAGGGACTTCCCGTTGCGGCTCTAGTCGGGAACCGGCGACCTCCTAGCCGTCACGCGCCCACCTCGTTCCAGCCGGGGCCGTACTTCTCGATCATCTGTTCGTCTGCCCGGGCGGAGAACTCGCGCCCCTGAGCGCGCCAGTCCTCGGCGGTCGGTGTGGTGCGGCTGGGGGCCACTGCGCTGGCTGCGCAGGTCCATGCGGGCATTCCAGCCATCACGCCAGGCCTGCGCGTGAAAAAGAGTCCGGCCTTTGCCGACAACCTCGCCGCTGGGCAGGGCGAGTTCGTGCCGCTCGGGGCGGGAGGGGGACGGTGCCGGGGTGATGGTGAGGGTGGTGTTCGGTCGGTGCTGGGTGGTCATAACGCCCTCCGGAGAGGGGGCCGCGCTGGGCGGCCCCACGTGGCTTCAGTCGGCGGCGGCCTGCTCGGGGGCGAGTTCCTGGGCCAGGCGCTTCAGGGCCTCCCAGCCACGCAGCTCCTCGATGTCCATGGCGTCGATTTCCTGCCGGACGAATTGCAGGTTGCTCGCCGCCGCGTTTTCAGCGGTCGGGTCATACCCCAGGTCTTCGAGCAGCTCGCCCGCTTGCACGTCGCTCAGACGCAGGACCAGGGCTTTGGCGTCTTCGCGGTACTGCACGTCATCCGGGTTCGGCCCGGACAGTTCCGGGAAGCGGGCGATGGGTGGCACGTACCCGCGCGTGGCCAACTCATCGGCGTATTCGAGGATGGCCGCGCGAATGTCCTTGTTGGTGCTGAAGTTCGCTACGTTCTGCGCGATGTAGCCCAGACCCGCGTCAGCAGCCAGATCCAGCAGGCGGTCGCGGGTGTAGGCCTTCAGGTGGTCGTCGGTGAGCCTGAACTTCACGACGGCCCGTACGTCCGCAGCGAGGCGTGTGGGGAACTCGCGTGCAGGCTTCTCCGGCGAGTACTTGTCCCAGTTGCCGTACGCCTGGGCGATCAGGATGCCCTGCAAGTCCAGAAGGTCTTCCAGGCTGAGGGTCAGCAGTTGCGACAGGAACTCGTACTCAGGAGCGTCGCTGCGGTTCCACATGCCCGCCCAACGGGACCCCAGCAGCGGCTGTCCACTGACGGGCTTCGCGCTGGGTTTCAGGTTCCCGCCGAGCTTCTCGTCCAGCTCCAGCAGCCGGGCACGCACCTCGGGCAGTTCCACGCCCTCGACGTTCTGCCAGTTCACGCTGATGGCCGAGGCGTGGGCGCTGAGCAGGGTCAGGATGGTGAGCGCCACCGCACGTTTGTGGTCCCCCAGCAAGGCTGTCCGGAGGGCTGCTGCCCGCGCCGCGTGCCCATCCACCCAGCCCGATTTGCGGATGGCTCCGCCCTCGCTGCCGGTCGCTTCTGCCGCTGTCTCCTTCCGCTCGGCAGCGCGCTGCTTGGCCTCATGGCTTTTCAGGTCTGCCGGGCGAACCCGACGGCGTTCACTCACCTCGCCGGTCACGGTGCTGATCAGAATCAGCGTTCCACACAGTTCCTTGAGGTCGCTGCGGTCAGCGTAGTTCTCCAGGTAGTAGGGAAAGTGGTCACGGTCTACCCGCATCACATCGACGAACCGCTGTTCCTTCTTGCCGCCGAGTTCTTTCTCGCGGGCCTTCACCCAGTCCATCTGTCGGGCAAGTGCGGCCTTGGGGTCAGCAAATCGGGCGGGCTGGTCACCGTAGAGGTCCTCAACGATTTCCAGGCCGCTCGCCGCCACGTCAAACTTCGCGTACTCCACCAGGAAGCTGCCGCGCTTGATCAGGTGGTGGAGGCTGCTCACGCCATCGCCCCGCTTGGCAGCCTCCAGCACGTGCTTCCGCAGCGGACCACCGGCCTGCGCGATGACCTGCGCCTGCCCCAGCCCGATCTTGCCGTCCGCAAACAATTTCCGCCCGTCCTCGCCCAGTCCCTCGGCCAGCACCAGGCGCTGGGCCACGGTGCGCCCGCTGTACCCGAAGCGCAGGGCGATGTCCTCCGGCGTCGCGCCCAGGGCCACCATCTGCGCGAAGGCGTCGGCCTCCTCGATGGGCGTCATGTTGCGCCGTTCGACGTTCTCGGCGGTCGCCAGTTGCAGCGCCTCCAGGTCGCTGAGGGGTTGCACCCGCACGGGCACCGGGTAGTCGGCGGGAATGCGGCCCTGCTCGGCCAGCAGCTTTAGGGCGCGAAGGCGGCGGCCACCGGCGACGATTTCCACGTCACGCCGGTTCTCGGTCACCCGGCCCACCAGGTTCTGCATTAAGCCTTTGTGCGCGATGCTCTCGGCCAGCTCCTCCAGCGCGCTCTGCTCGAACACTTTGCGGGGATTCAGGGGCGAGGGCACGAGTTCATGGAGTCGGAACACGTTGGAGGTGCTGTCGGCCAGGATGGACATGACGGCGGGCGAGAGAGCGGGCTGCTCGGGCAGCAGGACGGGCGTACCCGGCAGTTCGGCAGGCGTCGGCGCTGCCGTTGCCTCGTTAGCCACAGGTTCGGACATCTCGGCTACCGGTCCGTCCAGCAGGGTGAGGTTCCGGAACTTCACGACGGTGCTGTGTCCGTCGTCCTCTACCGTGCAGCACTCGCTATTGCCCGGCTCGTGGCTGACGACGACGCCAGGGAACTCCTCGACTGCCCCCGGCTCCACGCCGCTCGCCGCCTGGAAGCGGACGCGTGCGCCAACGGGGAACTGGGTACGCCACTCCTCCAACTGGGTCAGCCATTCGGCAGATACTTCATCGCGGGCCTGCTCCGGCTCGGGCTGCGCCCAGGTCGTGGCCTTCTCCAATGCGGTGATGGGCACCCACAGGCGGGTGTTGTCGGCGTACAGCAGTTGGGCATCGGTGGCCTTCAGGCCAGTGATGACGGCCAGGTCCGGACGGCCGGTCCGCACCCGAACGTCATCGCCCAACTGGAAGTCCGGCGCGGCAACGGCCGGGGCTATGGCCGCTTCCACGGCCCCCTCGGAAACGTCAACCCGCCGCAACTCCTGCAACGTCCGAATCCATAGACGCCCAGCTTTGTGGTTGGGCACCATCGCAATGCCTTTGAAGGGCACTTCCTGCTGATCGACTTCGGCAATCTGGCCGCGCATCGTCTCCCCGTCGATCTGGTACTCGACCCACTCGCCCACCCGGAACGTCTCGCCGGTCACGCGGCAGGTCGCCTCCTGCTGCGCTGCCGCTGCCGCTGCTCCGGTGGATGCGGTGGCCTTCTTGCTGCTCTTGCGGGGCTTCTTAGGCTGTTCGGCGGGTGCGGGCATGGCGGCCTCCTCAGGCTTGGCAATGTGAATCAGACAGGTGGCGACGCTGGTGCCGCTCGCCTTGAACGTGTCGGGGGCGAACTCGTGCAGGGGGCTTTGGGCGTGCTGCTCACAGAACTCGCGGAACGCGGCCACGCGCTTCCGGCTCAGCCAGGCGAAGCCGCCGGGCACGACGGCCACCAGCTCGCCGCCCGGGCGCAGGCACTTCAGGGCGTGTTCGATATGGGTGATGTACGTCTGGGTGTCACCGTCCACCGTGAACGGCGGATTCATCAGCACGTAGTCGTAGGGTGTCTCCGGGGTGAAGGCCAGGAAGTCGCGGCCCACGACGCGGTAGCCCTTCTTGCGGATGACCTGCGCCCGGTCCTCGTCCAGCTCGATGCAGTCCGGGTAGACGCCGTGCCGGTTCCACAGGTCATCCGCGATGGCCCCTTCACCGGCGCTCGGCTCCAGGAAGCGCGAACCGTTCGGCCACGGCCAAATGCGCTTGACCATCTCGGCAATGACCGGCTCGGGTGTGGGGAAGTAGGCCAGGGGGTTGCGCTTGGGCAGCTTGTCCCCGTCCAGCACTCCGGCAAGGACCTGGCGCACGTCGCTCTGGAACAGGTGCGCCTTCGCCTTGCGGTCCCACTTGCCGCCCAGTGCTTGGAGAGCCTTTGCGGTGGCCTGGTAGGTGGCGCGGTCGAGCTGGTCCGCGAGGGTCAGCGCCAACCCGTCCTCGCTGAGCGTGGCGGCGCTCAGGGCGTCCTGCACAGTGGGAGCGAGGGCGCTCACAGCCGCTCCGTATCGACGCCGCCCTGGGGGCGGTTCAGGCCCGAGACGCGGCTCTCGATGTCGGCCAGGATCGCCTCGTGCGTCGCCAGTTCGCGCAGCAGCGCCGGGGCCGTGATGCTCTCCTTCAGGGCCGCGTAGCGGTCGGCAGCCTCGACGCGCTCAGTGGGGTCGTTGTTTGGGTTCAGCGCGTAGTGCAGGGCGTTCTCCGCCGCGTCGCGCAGGGCGGGCTGGCAGCAGTCCATCGGCTTGCGCCAAAACTCACGCGGTCCGTCCTTTGTGGGCAGCGTCAGGTACACGATGCCCGGAGCGCCGCAGTGGGGGCAGTCCATCGGGGCCGCGAACTTCCGGGGGGTGCGCCGCGCTTCGCGCTGCTGCTGCTGCCGCTCGATGCTGCGCTGAAGGCCACGCTTCGCATTCGGGTGAGCGTTCAGGAGTTGGGCGAGGCTGAGGACCTGGGGGTCCACCTGCGTAGGGGTCATGTGTTCGGTGGGGTTCGTCATGGCTTCGCTCCTTGCAGGCGGGCACGCACGAGGTCGTTCACGCTCGACTTCGTGGGGATGGTGGCGGGTTGGGCAGGGACAATCTCCGCGTCCAGCAGCGCGATGAACGGCGTGCGCCACTTGTGGAGCTTCCTGGCCTTTGCATCCGCCTTCGCGGCCAGGCGCAGCTCCGCAATGCGCGCCGGGGGTAAGTCACCCCAGGCCACACGGTCGGGGTCCTCAGACAGCAACTCTTCGTAGAAGGAGTGGCCCATCTCCCGGCGCAGAACCACCTCGCCCGGCCGCGCTGCCGCCGCGTCCGGAACTTTTTCGGTGCTGGTGGCATTGTCTGCCCCAGCGTTCGCCGTGGCATTGCCCTGACCTGTGAACGTCAAGGCGTTCGCCGGGCTGGCCCCGTCAGGGGCCCCGGCGCGTTCAGCGCCGCTGGGGTTCCGTCTCCCTGGCTTTTCCTGATGCCCTGGGACAGCGGCGGCGGTGGACGAGAGTGACAGATTCGTGGCACTGCCCTCTTCTTCTTCTGTTTGTAGGCTTTGCGTAGGCTCTGCTGTGGGCTTTGATATAGATGCAGGGTTTTCCGTACGACTTGCCGTGGGGTTTCCCAACGTACTGTCGCGGGGTTTGTCCGCATCCAGATGTTGGGTTTCCCCACATCTTGTCGTTGGGTTCTGGCTTTCAAACGCCAGCCTCTCCAGGGCTTCCGCGACCGCTTCCCGGTTGGCGCGGTAGTAGTTCCTGGCCGGCACACCCTTACGCTTGACCTCGATCATGCTCGCGCAGGACTTCACGCAACGGCGCACCTGGTCCGGTGAGAGCAGCAGTTCCTCGGCCCACTCCTCGTGACTCTTATGGAACCAGCCGTCAGCATCCGTCGTCCGGTCGCCCCAGTACAGACACTGCGCGAGGAAGGCAGCACTGGTGTAGTCGCCGGTGAGCTGCACGAAGGGCACCGGGATGGGGATGGTGTTCTGGCGGCCCAGGAATTGGGCGACGAGGGACATCGCGGTGTTGCGGCTCACGCCGCCCTCCTCGGCAGCCAGCGCCCGCCCACCGCCATACAGCGGCAGTTCGGCGTCAGCAGCGGCAGCGGCACACCGGCATGTCCGGCAACAGCGGGTACCCACTCGGCCGCCTTGCCCCGCTTCCCCGGCTCAGGCTTCTCGCCCCGGGATTTGGTCCAGACGTCGTCGTGGGCCTCCCAGCCCAGCGTGCAGGCCACCATGCCGTCCCACTCCGGCTCCCCGTGGCGGCACAGCCCGCACACCTCGCCGTGCAGCGCCAGCCGGTCCTGCGCGGTGGCCGGCTGGCCGGTTATCTCGGCCACCAGCGCAGCCCGCGCCTCCTGGTCGAGCGTGCTGGGCATCGGCCCGGCCACTGTGGCCGCCAGATAGACCGCCTCGCTGACCTCGTGGTCGTTGTAGAGGTAAGTCGGGGCCTTCGCGCGTTTCTTGTGCCAGGTCGAGGCGGTGGTGCCGCAGCGTTTGCAGGTGCGTGACGTGCCACCCTCCTGCCGCCCGGAGAGGAACACCGTCCCGCCCCACTCGTGGGTGCAGGGGTGCTGCCAGTCCGCCCGGTCGCGCAGGTGGAAGCCGTCCACGCCCTCACACAGCCAGGCCTTGAACACCGGCTCAACGAACCCCGCGTCGCGCGCCACCACGTCGCACTCCGTCCGGCTGGGCAGTCGCGAGGCGTTGCGCCACAGCAGCAGTTCACGCCGCCCACTCCCCCGCACGACCACCTTCAGGTGCAGGCCGCGCGCAACGGTGTGCCGGACAATGTGTCCCTGCGTGGCCTGCTCGAACATGCTCGCCAGGACGTCCGTGAGGGGGGTCATCTCAGTCCGCGGCATGGGCCACCTCCTCCGGAGACACGGAGATGGAGTTCAGCCGGGCGAACACCCCGAACAGCGCGATGGCCGCGCCGTTGTATGCCGCCGCCGCGAGGTCCAGCGTCGGGAACAGCCCCAGGTACACCTGCTCGCCGTCCTTGTGGATGACGGCCCGGTACTTCCCCCGGTAGCGGCTGACGCCCTTCACCCGCGTCTTGTTGTTGCGGTGGACGCAGCGGTTGTAAGAGTTCTCGCGCTGCGTGCAGGGGCGCAGGTTCGCCCGCCGGTTGTCCAGCCGGTTGCCGTCGATGTGGTCCCGGTAGCGCCCGCCCCTCTCGTCGGCCAGCAGCTGGTGCATGGCGACGGTCGTACTCCGGCCCTGCTCCAGGGCGCGGTACGTGCGGGCGTAGCCGCACTTGTCCAGGTGCCAGCGGTGCTGCGAGAGGAGGGCATGGTCCGCGTCGTCGCAGAGCGCCACCTTGCCCTCACCCCGCTTCCCGTGCAGCTTGATCTCGGCCATCTCAGCCCACCGCCCCCAGCGCTTCCGCCTCGCCGGGCAGCCCGGCGGGATTCTCGCGCCACTGCGCCAGCAGCGTCTTGGGCTTCAGGCACCGCTGAAGGGCGTTCAGGGCCTTGCGGCCCTCCGCCTCGGTCAGGTCAGCGCTCGTGGCGAGCGGCACGTCCCCACGCTCAGCCAGCCAGGACGTGAAGGCGAGGCGCTGCTCCCGGTCCAGCCCCCAGCGGGGGCCTTCCAGGTGAGCGGCAATCTGGCCCTTGGTGGCCTTGCTGATGGGGTCAGTAGGGGGCGTAGGCGGCAAGTCGCCCTCCGCTTCGACTTCACGGGGCGTCGTGGTGGACTGCCGTGGGGGATGCACGCTGTTCAGGGCAGCCTTGAGGCACTTATAGACCTCGCGCTGGAGGTCCAGGTCCTCGGGCAGCTCGTACCGGAGTTGCTCCATCGCCTGCACGATGTGCGCGCCGCCGGGGGTACGCTCGTGCTCAGTGCGCGCCCACTCCGGCAGTTCGGGCACGCGCACCGGCTCGCGCTTCTTGTCGTCCCAGTCCACCCACTGCCGGGGCAGGTCGTACAGGTAGCGCCCGATGCCGAAGTGGACTGCGCAGCGCTTCAGCGCATCGGAGGCCGCGGCCTTGAGCGTACCCGCCTCGCTGGCGGTGTCTGCCTCCCCGATGTCCGAGCGGGAGACGCCCAGCACGGTGAGCGTGCCCTTCACGGTAGGGATGGGGGCAGTCGGGACGACCTCAATGTCGAAAGCCCACAGGTCCGGGCAGATGGCGTCCAGCCGGTCCATCACAGCGCGGGCGTCGATGTAGGCCATCAGCAGGGCGCGGCTGCGGTCCTTGGTCATCGCGCCGGGCTTCCAGTTCACGAGGTGGGCGGGGAAAGGCGCACTCAGGCGCTTCTGAATGTCAGAGAGTTTCACGGCAACTCCTGGGGCACGGCGGCCTGAATGCGGCGGACGACGAACAGCGCGGCCAGCGCGCCGGCGTATTCGGTGGCAGCAACCAGCAGCAGTTGGGGGTGGTCGGCGGCAGCCCAGGCCATATGGAGGCCCAGCACTGCGAACGCAGCGGCCAGCAGCACCAGCGGCGTGACCAGCAGCAGGCCCAGCGGCCCGAAACCGAGCTGAGAGCGGAGGTAGGCGCGCATCACAGCCGCCGCTCGAGGCAGGACGAGCAGATGAGGCCTGTGCAGGCCGTGCCACAACCGGCCTCACTGCACGTGCCCAGGGCCGGGGTCTGCTGCACCGGCGGCGTCTGTGGGTGGCCGCATTCCGGGCAGCAACACTCGCCCACGTCGTAGGGCGTGCTGCAGTTCTTGCACCAGGCGCTGGGGCGGTAGCCCGAGCCGACCGTGGGGCGCAACGGGGCGGGCAGGGCCTCGCGCAGCAGCTCGAGCTGCTGGAGGTTTCGAGAGGCGTGGTCAGTACTCACGATGCCCCCTCCCCTTCTCCCAGCAGAAAGTTGCAGACATCCCGCAGGGCCAGCAGTTCGATGCGGCTCAGGTTCTTGCACCCGTGCGGCACGTCGTCTTCATGGACGTTGGTTTCCGGCTCCCATAGGGTCAGGCGGTAGGGCTGTTCAGGGGCATACATGAGGGCATGGGGGTCGCGCTCCAGGCGCAGCACCTCGACCTGCCGGTAAACCTTGCCGCCGCTCACGCCGCCACCGCCTTAAGGAACGCACGCACCTTCGGCACGTTCAGCGCCCAGGCTTTGTACGCCACCTCCGACAACCTGTCGTTCTCGCGCGGCCAGGTCGTCGGGACCTTGATGGGCCGCAGCCACAGGTGGACGCCATGCTCGATCTGCACGCGCTCGATGGTCTGGTGGAGTTCATCTTCCAGGCAGGTCATGTGCCGCATGAGGCAGACGCGGCCGCTCTCGGTGTTGCCCAGCCAGCCGGGCGAGAACACCAGGTGCAGCCAGCCAGGGCAGGCGCGGTCCGCGTGGTACCAGACGCTGTGGCGGAAGAGGCGGCGCGTGTTGTCCACCAGGGTGGACACGGGCACCTTGAGCGCCGGGGGGATTGTGGCGCGTGGGCCACAGAAGTTACTCTGCATACGTACCTCCTGCCTTCGCAGAGCCGTGGCACCGGCTATGACGCGAAGGCACTTTCTTTTCAGCTCGCCCGCTTCCGGGGTTCGAGCTGCTCAACACGTGCCTGAGGCGCGGGGTGAGTGGGGATAAGGGCGGCCACCGCCCGCAGTTCTGCCTGCTGTTCGCGGGCCAGCGCCGGAGACGCGATCCGCTGGATGACGACCGGCACTTTCACGCCGTCTCCAGCAGGTCGTCCACGCTCTCGGCCCCGAGAGCGGCAGCCAGTCGGCGCAGGACAAAATGGTCAACGCGGCGGCAAGGCTGACGTTCGAGCTTGCCCAGGGTCATGCGGTTGACCTTTGCGGCCTTTGCAACGGCTAACTGGCTCTGCTTGCTGGCCTCACGGAGCGCCAGGATTCGCTCCGGGCTGGTTTGGCTGGGGGTGGTGGCCATACAAAAAGTCTAATGATTAGACTTTAAGCAGTCAAGATGGTCTATCGTTAGCCACCCGAGAAATGACGATACCCCCGATGGAGGGGGCGGGGCTGTCTCTGGGCACCCTTGACCCGCCCGCTTATCTGGCTAATGATTAGGCAATGAGCAACGAACGCGCCAAGATCACGCGGCGGCGAAAAACTCCTCGCCCGCCAGTGGTCCATGACGCGGTCACACGGGGGCAGATGGCAAAGCATCTGCTCGACAAGCTGGAAATCCTGGTCAGCGACTTCGCTCAGGCCACCGGCATTGGCCGCTCGACACTCCAAGGCTACCTGGCGGGTCGCCAGGACATCGCGTCGATGTTGCGGCCCAATGCCCACCGGTTCCTGACCGGTCTGGGCATCAGCGACGCCGAGGGGTGGGAGCTGTTCAGCATCCCCGAAGAGAAGCGGCCGGAATGGCGGAGCGATCGGCCCCCACCGCTCGGGCACGGACCGGCAGAAACAGGCGAGCGACCCGACGAGCAGATCGTGCTCGAGGGGCCGCTGTTTGGCGAGATGAGTTTGCCTGCCGACGTGACCATCTACTACGCCCCGGAGGGCGAGGGCCGGTTCTACCTCATGCAGTTAGCCGATGGGACGATGTTTGCGACGAGTCGGAGCGTAGCTCCAGCGGGAGGCCGGGTGCTGGGTGCCCTGACAGGCGCGCGCTTCGGGCGCTCGCCAACCACAGCGCCACCTGGTGCCGCCGGGCTGAAGAGCTGAAGGTTGCCAGCCAGCCCTTGCCGCTCTCCGAGCGGCGCTTTTCCATGCCTGCAACGTCGCGCAGTAGCTGCGCTTCCTGGTCAGTTAACACCGTGCCGAGCGGGTACAAATGGAACACCTCCGATGCCTCCACGATAGCCGTGGCGCGCGCCGGAGGCGTAACAACTGCGTAACAGGGTTCAGCAGCCCAGGCAAGGGTCCTGCGCCTGCACAGACGACGCGGCAGACGAAGTACCAGACGACGGAGGCAGCTTGGAGAGGGGCTCAGCGCTCGCGATGGACCCCGAAAACATCAGTGTGGCCAGAAGCAGGGCTGCAATCTTTTTCATGTCATTAGCGTAAATCGCCACACCCCCGTTATGCAAAGGCCTGCGTCAGCTCCGTCGGTAACATCTGCTTGACATTGTCCGTCAGCCGTTCTACTGCCTCGAAGAGGGCGCGCCGCCACGGCTCCACCGGCTCACCGGCCTCCGCCACGGCGACCGCGCAGGCCTCCAACTCGCTCACCACACGGCCCCAATTGGCAGGTGTAGGTATTTGGTGCTGGGCGAGCTTCTTGACGAGCCGACCCTGTTCCACGCGGGCCAGTTCGTCGTCCGGCAGGCCGAGGGCGTGTGCGACCAGGACCTTGCCCGACCGGCCGGGTGCCTGAATGGTCTGGGACCCGTACGCCACATGGTCACCGTAAAGGACCGCCAGCCGGTCGGTGCGCGGCGAGTAGGAGAGCCGCGTAGGCGCATGCGCAAGCAGGAGATACCGCTCAGGCGAGGCCAGACGGACCAGGGCCATCACGTCGCGCGCCGTGCGGCAACGCGTCAGCGCCTTTTCCACCGCGCGCACGTGTCGGAGAGGGGTTTCCAGCAGTCTCCGGTGCCGCAGCGCCCCCCAGCGGATGGAGGCCCACAGCGCCGCCTGGTCGGCCGCGTCCGGCTGTGCCCCGAGGACGGCCATGATGTCTTCCATGTCGCGCTGCCCCCGTGCGTACATCGCCCCCACGACCAGCCGTCCGTATGTCCGCTGCGGCTCATGCTGCACGTCGAGGAGATCGGCGGCATCGTCCTGGGCCGCCTTGTACCGCGCCAGTCCTGCTGCGACCGTACCGTACGCGCGGTCGTGCGGGTCATAGGGCCGGATCTGCGGCAGGTCCAGCAACTCGTGCAGGAAGGCCCGCAGGCCGGTCGTCAGGGCGTCGTCGGCATCGGGCGGCCCCAGAACCGCCAGGGCGTCCCGGTAGTCGCCGAGAGCCATCAGTGACTCCGCGCTCGAGCGCAGGCCGAGGCCGCGGCGAGCAACCGGCATGGGGGCCAGCAGGAGCTGCGCCATCGCTTCAGGATCGGGACGACCGGCCTGGGTATCGTGTCGGCCCGCCAGGAAGGCCAGGTAGTTCGCGCGGTCGGTCATGCCCAGCGCCTCGGCGTGCTCCAGCGCAATCTGAATGTCCGCGTACGCTTCCCGGTGGTGCCCGAGGCCGCCGTGCGCCACGCTCAGGGCGGCGTAGGCGTGGCAGGCCTCCTCCTGGGCCTGCTCGCTCGCTCCCCGCCGTTTGTAGTTCAGGGCCAGCACCTGCTCGTATTGCCTGAGCTGCGCCAGCAGCAGCATCCGCACGCCCCTCGCGGGCGCTGGCAGGCTGTCATCAGCCAGCGCCTCGGCGGCCACCGCCATCTCTGCGGGAGTGCCGCTGAGCAGCAGGTAAGCTCGCCGCACATCTGTCAGGGGGTCCACGCCGGGTAGGCGGGTCAGCAGTTCACGCCAGGGCGTGGCCGCCCGCAGGCGATCAAACGCCGCTGGGTCGGCCAGAATCTCTTTCACATGTCTCACGTTAGGGGAGCAGGTGTGATGAGGGTGGGATGACAAGGTCATGTCTCACGTTAGCCATTCCTCAGTCTGATTGTCTAGTGATTAGACATTGTGCAGATACCTGAATTGTTGCCCTGGGCGCGTGATACGCCAGATTCCATGACAACCACTCTCGCCGTGGGCGGCATTCGCGTGAGCACTGACCAGCAGCAGGATCGTTACGGACCTGAGAGGCAGCGCGCGGACATCCTGCGAGAGGCGCAGCGCGCCGGGCTGAACATCACCGAGTGGGTTGAGGAGTCAGTCAGCGGTGCAGATGATGACCGGAGTTTCGAGAACAATTACTTCCGGATGGCCCGCACACATCCAGGCCTGCACGTGATTTGGAGTCACCCGAACCGCGTCGGCCGACATGTCGAAGTGACCGTGGGAATCGCGCGGCGATTGCACCGGCTTGGGGCGACCGTTCATATTGCCGGCATCGGTTCTTTAAGAGACAGGCGCAATTGGAAAGAATTCCTACGTGATGCTGTAGACGCGGAAAATGATTATTCGAATATCATTTACAACCTCGGCAAGGGCAAATTCGATAAGGCGCGTCGCAACCTTTGGCCGGAGGGACGGCAGCCGTACGGTTACCGCCTGCTGCGGGATGAGCGGGGCCAGAGCACTACGCTGGAGCCTCGCGTCGAGCATCATGCGGTGTACACCCGTGCACAGGACCTGTGCCTGGAGGGGATGGGGTGCGACACGATTGCCAATCTGTTCAATCAAGAGAAGCTCCCGGCACCACGTGAACATGGAAAAGCCCGGAAGTCGCCCGGCTGGTCTGCCAATCCGATTCGGCGGATGCTCCGGAACCCGCGCTACCTGGGCAGCCTGGTCTACCGGAGTCCAGACGGCGAGCAGACCACGGTAACCTATCCGGCTCTGACAACGCTGGAGCGATACCAGGCGGTGTGCGCTGCACTCGAAGGCCGACGAACACAGCGCCGCCCCCGCTCGCCCTTCCCTGCCTTGTTCGGGGGGCATCTGAGGTGCGCCGAGTGTGGCAGCAGCATGATGGTCCAGGTGTCGCGCAACCGCGACGGCGTTCCGAATTGGGCGCGCTACACCTGTCGCCACCACAACATGCGCAGCATGCGTATGGCGCGGGAGCAGCCGCTGTGTAGCCACACTGTGCGGCACCGCGTGTCCGAGTTCGACGAGCTGGCCTGGGACACGGTCGTCGCCAGCATGAGCGACCCTGGGGTGCTGAGCCAGATGCTGACCTCCAAACTGCCAGATGTCCCCAACCATCAGGCCAGAATTGACGAGATCGACGCGGAGATGGCAAACATCCTGGACCTGGTTGTGAAGTATGGGCTGCCCGACAGTGCCGCGCGCCTTCGCCTCGACCCCCTCAAAGCCGAGCGGGCGCGGTTGGCGGGGGAGATGCAGGTGCAGCCACCGGCGCTCACGCAGGACGCGGAGGCGATGGCCGCCGCCTTCGCACAGCACCTTCGGCGGTTTCAGACGCTGGCCGAGCGACGTGCGGCCTTGAAGCGGTGGCAGGTGTGCCTGTTCCTCCATAACGGCGGCCTCGTCAGCATGAAACTCGCCGTCGGGGAGTAACGACTTCAACAGGAAGCCGTCCCAGAGCCGCGCTGGGACGGCAGAGCTGACCACCACCTATGGAACCAGCATGGTTAAAAAGGTCTGAAGGCTGATGCTGGAAAGTTCGGCCGCGTTCACCCGCCCAGCCTACCCGCTCCCGGCCCGCGTCGGGGTCAGGGCCGGACGTTGACGGTCAGGGTGCCGTCGGCCTGGAAGCTGCGGCCCGCGTGCTGCTGGGTGCCCTGGACCACCACCGTATAGGCGTTCAGGGGCGTATTCGGGGCCACGGTCAGGCGCAGCGGTACGGCCTGGCCCGCCGGGGCCGCCGCCTGGCCCAGCGTGACCGTGATGCCGGGGGTGCTGCTCTGCACCCGCAGGGCAAAGGTGCCCGGATGCGACGTGGGGGTGTAGCCGCCCACCCGCGCGGTGAGGTCCAGCGACTCGCCCGCCCCCACATTGACCTCGTTCACCGAGCCGCCGCCGACCGGGGCGATGACCACGTACCCCCCCGCGCACCCGCTGGCCCGCAGCATGCCGATGTCGTGGACGCCCACGGCGAGCGCGGGCAGGAAGGACGCCACCACCAGCCCCAGGCCCAGCGCGGCGCGGCGCGGCCGGCCCCAGTTCGTCGCCGTAAAGGCCAGGCCGCCCGGCCCCAGCAGCAGCGGCACCAGCAGCGCCAGCACCACCCGCCCCTGACAGGGGCCGCTCAGCAGCGCCAGCCCGGCCGCCCGCACCAGCACGAACAGCAGCGCCCCCGCCCCCCAGCCCAGCAGAAACGGGGGAACCAGGGAGGGGCGGGGCGCGGCGGGGGCAGGGGCGGTCATGCGGGCAGGCTAGCGCGGCGCGGGCAGGACAAAGAAGGCCCGCCGCGCCGCGCCCGCACTCCTCAGTTCTCGCGTTCGGCCTGGGCCACGCAGCCGGGGCAGACGCCCATGAACTCCAGCCGCACTTCCGTGACCTGAAAGCCCGCCGGCAGCGCCGCCGCCGGGATGCTCGGCACCGCGCCCGCGTCCACGTCGAAGATGGCACCGCACCCCCGGCAGACCGCGTGGTGATGGTCCTCGCCCGCGCGCCGGTAGTCGTAGCGGGTGGCCTGCCCGGCGCGCTCAATCGTGACCACCACGCCGTCACGCACCAGGGCGTCCAGGGTGCGGTAGACGGTGCCCAGGCTCACGCTGGGCAGGGCCTCGCGCACCTGACCATGAATCCAGGCGGCGTCCGGATGTTCCCGCGACGCGCGCAGCACCTCGATCACGGCTTGCCTCTGCCGGGTTTGCCGCACCATCGTCATGCGGCGAGGATAGCAGACGGCCGGAGGCGGCCCTGACGCGGCGCTCACGGTTGAAGGGGGCCACGGTTGAGCTGATGCCGGGCGGCCTGCGTCCCCCCTCACTTCCTCTGTGCCTCTGGACCCGGTTCATTGCCTTCGTTCAGTCTTTGGGCTAGAACACTGAACGTGCCTGCCCGTCTGATGCCCCTCCTGACCGACCGGCCCCAGACCGGGGATGCCCTCGGCGCGCGGCTGGGCGTGAACCGGGTGACGGTGAACACCCTCGCGCGGCGGCTGGCGGAGGAGGGCGTGCCCGTGACCGTCTCGCGCGGGGGGTACGCGCTGGCGGCAGGCACACCGGCCCCGCAACTCGTGCCGCTCACGGGGGCCTTCGGGCAGGCCATGCGCTACCTCGGCACCGTGGGCAGCACCCAGGACGAGGCCCGCGCCTGGGCCGACGACCCGGACCGGCCCGCCCCACACGGTGCGGTGGTGGTCGCGGAACGCCAGACCGCCGGACGCGGACGCCGGGGCCGCACCTGGGACACCACCCACGGAACCCTGGTCTTCAGCGTGCTGCTGCACGGGCCGCTGCCCCTGCCCGACCTGGGCCGGATGCCGCTGGCGGCGGGGGTGGCCCTGCAAGCCGCCTGCGCCGGCCTTGATGTGGGGAGCGGCCTGAAGTGGCCCAACGACCTCCTGGCCCCGGATAGCCGCAAGCTCGCGGGCATCCTCCTCGAGGCCGACCTGCGCGGCGAGGAGGCGCGGCGGGCGGTGCTGGGCATCGGCGTGAATGTCAGCGCCGCGCCGCCAGGGGCCGCCCACCTGGGCGAGTTCGCGCCTGGCCTCACCCGCGCGGACCTCCTCGCCCGGATTCTGGCCGAGCTGGAGCATTGGCTGGCCGCGCCGCCCGACGCCGTGCTGGAGGCGTGGCGGGCGGCCAACATCACCCTCGGGCGCGAGGTGCGCGTGACCACGGCGGGCGGGGAACTGAGCGGCATGGCGCTGGACCTCGACCCCCAGGGCAGCCTCCTCGTCCGTACCTCTGCGGGCACCACCGTCACCGTCCACGCGGGTGACGTTCAACTTGTCGGCACCCTCGCCCCCTCACTCCCCATCCGGGAAAGCACCCCCCAGGAGAACCTATGACGCAAGCCACCCACCCCACCCTCGCCCGCACGCTGGCCCCCACACCCAGCCTCGCCCGTGACCTGCTGCTCGTTCTGGGCGGCGCGGCCTTGGTGGCCCTGGTCGCCCAGGTCGAGATTCCGCTGAAGCCCGTGCCCGTCACCCTCCAGACACTCGCGGTGCTGCTGGTCGGCGCGGCGCTGGGCTGGAAGCGCGGCGCGGCGAGCCTGACCACCTACCTGCTGGCGGGCGCGGCGGGCCTGCCGGTCTTCGCGGGCGGCAGCGCGGGCCTCGCCAAGTTCGCGGGGCCGACGGGCGGTTACCTCCTCAGCTACATCTTCGCCGCCGCCCTGGTCGGCTGGCTGGTGCAGCGGTACGCGCTGGACCGCAAGCCCCTGGGAGCCGCCCTCGCCATGCTGGTCGCCAGCGTAGTCATCTACGCCTTCGGTCTGACCTGGCTGGGGGCCGTGACCGGCCTGAAGGGGCAGGCACTCCTGAACGCGGGCCTGACGCCCTTCCTGCTGGGGGACAGCCTGAAAATCGGGCTGGCGGCGCTGCTGCTGCCGGGGGCGTGGGCTTGGGTGGGGCGGCGGTAAGAGATACAGCGGTAAGAGATACAACAGCCCAGGCTGCTGCAAGAGAGCAGAGAAAAGCAGAGATAGGATATCCTATCTCTGTCTCAAATCACCCTGTAATAGCACTTCAGATGTTTTCTGGGCGTTTTCCCGTAGTACCCCAACGCCATAACCATTCTAAAGGCCCACTCTGGTGATGCTTCAACCATAACTTACTAAAGATGAAGTTGAAGGCATAAGCTATTAGGCAGGCCGGGATGATAAGCCAGAATGGACCCTCCCTCCATCCAAGCCACCCCAGCAAGGCAAAGACAAGGGTTTGCAGAATATAATTACTCAGACTCATGCGCCCGAGAAAGGATAGTGGGCGTAGATAGGCTGGCAAGTGTTTGTAGTTCCTTACCAGAAACCATACGCCAGTCGTGAGGGCACCAGCTCCTACCAGACCCGTGAGGGTATTAAGATCGAAGGCGAACCCAGCCACAGGTAAGAGGGCATCCGCCTGCGGACCACGAGCGTAAGTCCAAACTGTCAGCGTTGCGGCTAATAGAGTCAGAAATGGAAATAACCAGCGTAAGGTAGGCTGAATACGATTGGACTTCTCAAATATTTGCGCACGCTGCAAGGATAAGCCGAGTAAAAACATAGCGGGTGTTAGTAGAATTGGAGTGGTACACAAGGCGAGCAGTGTGAATATTAGAGATGAAATCAGAACGAACTTTAGGGGTAGGTAATCAAAAGGAATTAGTAGCAGACCAAAGATAGCGTAAGGAAGGAGGACCTCCCCTGGCTGAAGTAGGCGATGAAAAATGCCAAAGAGTGCCATTATCCCTAGGCGTCGTAGAAAAATTCGCGAAGCAGGCTGTCCGCGCTGACGTGTTCGCATTAGCAGCATTCCGGCTGTCACTCCAAAGAGCATCGAGAAAATTGGGAAAAAGTGACCACGAAAAAGCAACTCCGTCCATTTATAGATGGAAAGACTAAGGTCTGTATCGATGTTCAGCCGCAAGATAGAAGAGGAATTAATAATAGGTATCCCAATCAGGGAGACTCCCCTAAGGACGTCCAGAACTTCCAAGCGGCGAGTTTCCCTGTCACGAGCATCGTTGCTGCTCGGAACAGCCACTAAATATTTTTCCATACTTGGATCCTAGGAAGGCTTGCGGAAGTTTTCGTCATCCGAAAGATGGAATCCAGCCTCTTGGGTGTGGCGCTGCTTCGAGTAATTACGGTATAGAGAAGTGGCATTTCGATTTGTATAAGTCCTTGAAAATTTTACCCGACTTATTTTGATCGTAATTGAAATTTGCTGATAAATATGGTGCTGTGACTTGCAGATTAAAACCCCCACCTTCACTCGGGTGGGGGCTTCTTCTTCTGGCGGGTTGTCGATGCGTCCCGTGCGGAGGCCCCGCCCGAAGCGTGCGCCCAGTCTGCGCCGGCAGCGGGGGCGGCGGCATCCGCCGAAAGGTGGAGGGGCGGGTAGGGGAGATGGCGGACGGGGCGCGCGGTTACTCGTCCGCTTCGCTGCTCCCGGTGGGGTGGGCGGGGCTGACGGTGGTGCTGCGGACCAGCCTGACGCCCTGGGAGGTGCGGGTCGCCAGCACCACGATGACGCTGCCGTCGGGCTGCGCGATACGCTGCGGCTCGCCGTCCGCGGCCCGCTCCAGCAGTTCGCTGAGGTGTTCTTGGGCAGCGGCATAGGACCAGGGAGCACGGGATTGACTCATCGGAAGACCTCCAGAAAAGGATGTGGTCCCCAGGCTGACATGCCCGCCCTCTCGCTTTCCTTACTCGCCCCACCACAACAGAAAAACGCCCCCGCCCATTGCAGGCAGGGACGCTTTTCCTCTTTCCTAACCCCTAACGCCTAACCCCTCACTCCGCTACAGCGGGCACAGTCGCCACGCCAGGCACGTCGGTCGTGCGGCCTTCCTTGATGGCCCCCAGCACACGGTCGCGGATTTCCTGTTCCATCTCGGGGCGCTCGGCGATGTAGGCGATGGCCTTTTCCTTGCCCTGGCCGATGCGCTCGTCGCCGTAGGAGTAGAAGCTCCCGGCCTTCTTGATGATGTCCATGTCGGAAGCCAGCGTCACCAGGTCGCTGAGCTGGTCGAAGCCCTTGCCGTACATCAGGGTCAGCTCGACTTCCTTGAAGGGCGGCGCGACCTTGTTCTTCACGGTCTTGACCTTCACGGTGTTGCCCACCGCGTCGTTGCCCAGCTTGACCGGCTGGCCGATCTTGCGGACATCGAGGCGAACGCTGGAGTAGAACTTCAGCGCGCGCCCGCCGGTGGTCGTCTCGGGGTTGCCGTACATCACGCCGATCTTCTCGCGCACCTGGTTGATGAAGATGGCGGCGGTCCCGGTCTTGCTCAGAATGGCGGTCAGCTTGCGCAGGGCCTGAGACATCAGGCGCGCCTGGAGGCCGGGCAGGCTGTCGCCCATCTCGCCCTCGATTTCGGCGCGGGGGGTCAGCGCGGCCACCGAGTCCACCACGACCACGTCGATGGCTCCCGAGCGCACTAGCAGTTCCATGATCTCCAGCGCCTGCTCGCCGTTGTCGGGCTGCGACACCAGCAGTTCGTCGGTGCTGACGCCCAGGCTGCGGGCATACACCGGGTCGAGGGCGTGTTCGGCGTCGATAAAGGCGCAGGTGCCGCCCGCCTTCTGGGCCTGCGCGATGATGCTCAGGGCCAGCGTGGTCTTGCCGCCGGATTCGGGGCCGTAGATCTCGGTGATGCGCCCGCGCGGAATGCCGCCCACGCCCAGCGCGAGGTCGAGGCTGAGGCTGCCGGTGCTGACGGCCTGCACGTCGAGCTTGCTCTCGGCCCCCAGCTTCATGATCGAGCCTTTGCCGAAGGCCTTTTCGATCTGGGTCATGGCCGTCTCGATGGCCTTCATGCGTTCCTTGCTGTCGCCGGGCGTGCCGAAATCCTTGGGGTTGTCCTTGCTCATGGCGTCTCCTCCGGAGGGGTGGGTTGTGGGTGGTGGGCTGTGGGTTGTGGGAGGGCGTTCTCGCTGGCCGCTCCCCGGAAGCGGAAGGTGCTCACGGTGTCGTAGATCGGGCCGGTCTTACGGAGGGTGCTGCGAATCAGCACGGCGTTCCCTGCCTGCCAGCCCAGGTCGAAGGTGAGGGGCGGAATGCGCGGCGCGGGACCCTTTTTGCGCGCCAGGGTGACATGCGCCTTGAAGGGGAGGTTGTCCGTTTCCAGCCCCAGCGCGTGAATGCCCTCGCGCAGGCCCGCCGCCAGTTCGGTCAGCTCCCCCGCTTCCACCTTCACGAACCACACGCGCGGACTGCCCTCGTTGGGAAAGTAGCCGGTGCCGCGCAGCCGGACCTCCAGCGGCGGAATGTCCAGGGTCAGCGCCGCGCCCAGCCGCTTGAGGTCGTCCACCTTTTCCGGCGGCACGGCGGGCAGGTAGGCGAGCGTGATGTGGAACTGATCCGGGCGCACGGAGCGCCAGTTGCCGCGCAGATGCCGCTGCGCCTCCGCGAGGGGGGCGGCCACGTCCTGCGGGACCTTGAGGGCGTAGAAGAGGCGGAGGGTGCGGTCTTCGGGGGGCGCAGTGCGCGGGGGGCGGGGCGCGGGAGCCTCTGCCGGTGCCTCGGCACGCGCAACGGCCTGAGGTTTCGCGGCGGGCCGGGGCGTCTTCCTGATCTTCGTCATGCGCCGCCTGCTTCCTCGCCGGGTTCGGGCAGGCGCAGGGTGCGGTAGGCCAGGGCGAGGGCGGCCACGGCAGCACGCTCGCGCACCTGGGCGGGGTCGCCGGGCCAGTTGACGTGGATTACGTTCCCCAGGTCCTCGGCACTCAGGGCGGCGTAAGCCTGCCCCGCCTGCTCGCCGCCCGTGGCCGTCACCACGGCCAGGCCCACATCGGCCCCCAGGTGTTCCCGCGCGCCCGCCGCCAGTTCGCGGGCTGCCGCCTCGCTGACCACGCCCGCGTCCCGCAGCGTGACCGGGGTCAGGCCCAGCGTGATCAGGCGGGCGTGATCCACCGTCACGGCGGCGTCCAGAAAACCCGGCTCGTCGGCCAGCAGCAGGCACAGCGCGCCGCCGCTTCCGGCCTCGATGATGCCCAGGGTGCGGCCGTCCAGCTCACGGGTCACGGCTCCCGCCAGCGTGTCCGCGTCCTCGCCCCAGGTCCAGCGGGCCAGCTTGCCGCGCACCGTGTCCAGCACCGGGGCGGCCAGGGCCTGTGCTTCCTCGGCGGTGGGTGCGCTGGCCGCCACCCGCACGTCCACCCCCGTGCGCCGGGCGTAGGTGGCGACGCTGGGATTGGCCGCCTTCGTCAGGTCGCCCAGCAGCTCCGCGACATTGCTCTCGCCGATGCCCTGGGTATGGAGGGTCACGGCGTGCAGCGCGTGGTCGGGCAGCGGCAGCCGGGGCAGCACCTGCTCGCGCCACATCTTCTGCATCTCGCGGGGCGGCCCGGGGAGGGCCACCACGACCTTGCCGCCCGTCCGCACGAACCAGCCCGGCGCGGTGCCGACCGGGTTGGGCAGGGCTTCCGCACTGGGAATCAGCCACGCCTGCTTGCGGTTGACCTGCGGCATGGTGCGGCCACGGGCGCTGTACAGCCCCTCCAGCCACGCGAGCAGCTCCGGGTCTTCCTGCGGCGTCTCGCCCAGCACGTCCGAGATGGCCTCGCGCGTCAGGTCGTCGTCGGTGGGACCGAGGCCGCCGCCCATGATCACGAGGTCGGCGCGGGAGAGGGCCAGCCGCAGCCCCTCGGCCACCCGTCCCAGGTTGTCGCCCAGCACGACCTTGCGGCGGAGCGTGACGCCGCGCGCCGCGAGTTCCTGCGCGAGAAAGGCCGCGTTGCTGTCGACGATCTCGCCGAGCAGCAGCTCTGTTCCCACGCTGATAATTTCTGCTAGAAGCATAACAACCTCGCCTGAGTATAGGAGATAACGAAACGGGGATCCAGTAGGAACATGCCTGAAGTGTACGGGTGGGGGAGGGGGTGCAGGGGCCAACGAGGGGAACCTCCGGGGCCGGCCTGCCGTACTTCAGGGCATGTTCGCCTTGCTGCCCCGGGGGGACCGCCTCGCGGCCCTCGCTGTGCTGGAGGAGCGCGCTGCCCGCCTGGCCCCGGAGTTCCTGCCGGTCCTGCGCGCGGCGCGGGCCACATCCCTCACCGCGCCGGAGTTGCGGCGGCTGGAGCAGCGGCTGGCGTGGCGGATTCTGCTGGCCTGGCTGGGACGTTTCCGCTGACGCTCCCCGGACCCTGGCCTACCTCACCCCGCGCCCGGAGTGGCCCCGGTACACTGGGCGGGTGAAGAGGTCTGCCGTGAGTGGGGAGTGGGGAGTGGTCAGTGGATCGTGGTTTTTGCCTGTCCCACTCCCCACTGACCACTCCCCACTCACCGCACCGCAGGTGCGCCCATGAGCGCCCTCTACCAGCGCGCCCGCCCGATCAACTGGGATCAGGTGGTGGGGCAGGAACACGTCAAGGACGTGCTGCGGGCCGCCCTGGAGCAGGGGCGGGTGGGGCACGCCTACCTGTTTTCCGGGCCGCGCGGCGTGGGCAAGACCACCACCGCCCGCCTGATCGCCATGACCGCCAACTGCACCGGGCCTCTGCCCAAGCCCTGCGGCGAGTGCGAGAGCTGCCTGGCGGTGCGGGCGGGCAGCCATCCGGACGTGCTGGAAATCGACGCGGCCAGCAACAACTCGGTGGACGACGTGCGCGACCTGCGCGAGAAGGTCGGCCTCGCGGCGATGCGCGGCGGCAAGAAGATCTATATCCTCGACGAGGCGCACATGATGAGCCGGGCGGCCTTCAACGCGCTGCTCAAGACGCTGGAGGAGCCGCCTTCGCACGTCATCTTTATCCTGGCGACCACCGAGCCGGAGAAGATCATCCCCACCATCCTGTCGCGCTGCCAGCACTACCGTTTTCGCCGCCTGACGCCGGAGGAGATCGCCGGCAAGCTGGCGGGCCTGACCGGGGGCGAGGGCGTGCGGGCCGAGCCGGAGGCGCTGCACCTGATCGGCCGCCTCGCCGACGGCGCGATGCGCGACGGCGAGAGCCTGCTGGAGCGGATGCTGGCGGCGGGCACGGCCGTCACGCGCGCGGGCGTGGAGGATGCCCTGGGCCTGCCCCCCGGCGAGCGTGTGCGCGGTATCGCGGGGGCGCTGGTGCTGGGAGACGCGGGCACCGCCCTCACCGGGGCCGCCGAGCTGTACCGCGAGGGCTTTGCCGCCCGCACGGTCGTGGAGGGGCTGGTGGCGGCCTTTGCCGACGCCCTGCACGCCGAACTGGGCCTGGAGGGCGAGGCCCTGGAGGGCGCGGACGTGCCCCGCCTGCTGCGGCTCCAGGCGGCCCTGGACGAGCAGGAGGCCCGCTTTGCCCGCTCGGCCGACCAGCTCAGCCTCGAACTGGCCCTGACGCACGCCCTTCTCGCCGCCGACGGTGGGGGAGGGGGCGCGGTGAGTGCGGCGACCGCTCCGCCGGCCAGCGTCCCCGCCGACATGACGCAGCGCCTCAACCGATTGGAAAAGGAACTGGCGGGCCTGCGTGGGAGTGGGGCGCGACCTGCCCCGGCAGGTGAGGTTCCGGCCTTCGAGCCGGGCGGACGCGCCGCTGCTGCCGCCGCCGAACCGCCGCCCACCCGCGCCGCTGCTGCTCCGTCACCTGTCGCCCCCGTTTCGGTACACGGCAACTGGGCCGACGTGACCCGGCAGGCCAGCATGCAGATGCGCGCCTTTCTCAAGCCCGCGCAGATGCACGCCGAACCCGGTTACGTCAGCCTCACTTACGACGAGAAAAGCAGCTTTCATGCCAAGCAGCTCGCCGGGAAGCTCGACGAGGTCGGTGCGCTGGTCCTGAAGGTCTTCGGTCCCGTCACCTTCGAGCTGTTCACCCCCGACGGCAACCGCCGCGTGAATCTGGGCGGCGGAGGTGGGGGTGGCCCCGACGGTGGTGGCGGGGGAGGCGGAGGAGGAGGGACGCCCGCTCCCTCCAGGCCCGCCGGACCCGCACCCACCCCCGCCCGCGCACAAGCGCCTGCCGCCGCGCCCGTCACGGACGAGATTCCCGCCTTCCAGCCCGCCACGCGGCCCCGCGCCTCGCGTGGCCCGGCCTTCGAGCCGGTGGAGTCGGCCCCCGCCGAGCGCCCACGGCCAGCCCAGGCCGAGGCCCGGCCCCAGGCCGCCCAGACACAGCGGCCGCCACCCACCGCCCGCGCCGCCACCGCGACCCTGGAGACGCCCGCCCCCCTGCGCCCTGCCCCGCCGCCCAGCCCGGACGACGTGGCCCCCGCGCCGCTCCCGGACGCGGCTCCCGCCCCCTGGGAGGAGGAACACGCCGCCGATCCGCCCCCCGCGCCCGCTGATGCCCAGGCCGGGGACCGCCTGCCCCCACCCGGCGCGGCCCGCGAGCCGTACATCGTGGAGGTGATCACCGAGGAACCCGACTGGGGCGACATCGGCGGCGAGGTCGGCGGGCCGGCCCCCACCCTGGAGGACGCCCCCTTCGCGGACGCGGTGCCCGCGCGGCCTGCCCCGGCCCCCCGACCCGCCGCCCGCCCGGCAGCCCAGGCAGCGGCCCCCGGCCCGGCCCGGCCCGGTGACATCCGCGCCCACCCGATGTACGAGGAAATCAAGGGCCGCTTTTCCGGGCGGGTGCGTGAGATTGGCAAGAACCGCAACCCCCAGCCCGCCGCCGCCCCCGAGAGCGAGGGGGAGGAGGCCGAAGCCTAGACCGGGGAGCCGTCCGCCTTCTGCGGCAGCGTGTGGGAAGGCGTTCCAGGTCCCTCCCCCTCTGAATGAAGCCGGGCGCTTCACGTTTGCCCCGCGCGGCTGCGCTACGCTGCCCGCACACCGTGAAGACCTCTGCCTTCCTCGCCGCGCTGCTGAGCCTGACGCTCGTGCCCCTGGCCGCCGCGACCGACCCGGTTCCCCTGCCGGAACCTCCGCCGGATGTCGTGACGCCCGCCCCCCCCAGCACGCCGGAGACTCCGGCCCCGGCCACTCCGGCCGCGCCCGTGCCCGTGGTCCCGGCCGTGCTGGTTCCCGCACCTGCTCCGGCCCCCAGCAGTCCCGCTCCGGCCAGTCCAGTTCCCGGCAGTCCGGCCCGCACCAGCCCGGCTCCCACGGCCGCGCCCTCCAGCAGTGCTGTGCCCTCTATCAGCAACGTGCGGGGGCTGTGGGTGGACGCCTTCGGGCCGGGCCTGAAGACACGCGCGCAGGTGCAGCGGACCGTGGAGGACGCCGCGCGGCTCGGCGTGAATGCCCTGTTCGTGCAGGCGATTCGCCGGGGCGATTGCCTGTGCCGGCGCTCGGTGCTGCCCACAGTGACCGACAGCGACCTCGAAAAGGGCTTCGACCCGCTGGCCGAGATCACCCGCCTGGCCCACGCCCGCGGCATGCGCGTGATCGCCTGGGTGAGCGTGACGGGCGCGGTGAATGCCCGCGTGCCCAACACCAACCCCGCCCACGTGGCCCAGCAGCACGGGCCGAAGGCGGGCGCGGCCTCGTGGCTGTCGCGCCGCCCCGACGGCTCCTGGCAGGAAGGCGCGGACGGCTGGCTGGACCCCGCGATTCCCGCCGCCGCCGACCACATGGCCGCGGGCGTGGTCAGCCTGGTGCGGAACTACCCGGTGGACGGGGTGCAGCTCGACCGTATCCGCTACCCCGACGGCGGGGCCTGGGGCTACGACCCCAAGACCCTGGCCCGCTACCGCGCCGAGACGGGCACGAAGGGCACCCCTGCCCCCACGGACCCCCGCTGGCAGGCCTGGAAGCGTGAGCAGGTGACGCTGCTGGTGCGCCGCATCGCCCTGGAGGTGAAGGCCGTGCGGCCCACCGCCTGGGTGACGGCCGCGACCATCACCTACGGCCCGCCGCCCGCGCCCGGCGACCTCGCCGCCTTTCACAAGACCCGCACCTACGCCGACGTGCTTCAGGACTGGCCGACCTGGATGCGCGACGGCCTGCTGGACCTGAACGTCCTGATGAACTACAAGCGCGACGCGGTGGGCGAGCAGGGGGCCTGGCTGGACGGCTGGAACGCCTTTGCCGCCAGCGTCCGCGGTGGGGCCGAGGTGGCGGGCGGCACGGCGCTGTACCTCAACCCACCCGCCGTGACCGCCTCGCAGGCGACCCGCACCGTGAAGTCGGGCCTGGGCTGGGTCGGGTATTCGTACCGCACGCCCACGCTGGACGTGTACGGCACCCGCCAAAGCATGCCGGAAGGCCTGACCGCCATCCGCGCCGTCCTGACCGCGCCGGGGGGTGCCCTCGCCGCGCCGACCGCCTGGACCAGCCAGCCGCACACCCTGCGCGGGCTGCTGGGGCGCGTCGTGGGGACCGTCACACCCGGCGGACGGCGGGTGGAAGCCCTGCGGAACGGCCAGGTCGTGGCCCGCACCACCACCGACGGCACCGGCTACTACGGGTTCCTGAACCTGCCGCCCGGCCCGGTCGAGGTGCGGGTCAGCGGCCAGCGCTGGGCCGAGCCGGTGCCCGAGGTGGGCGTGATTCGCTACCCCGACCTGCTGGTACGTGACGTGCTGCCCTCCGCGAGCGGGAAGCCGTAGGGCGTTCATACGGATTCCGTCCAATTCCTGAACAGTCGGGAGGGCACCGCCTGTTCATCCATCTCCCGAAATCCGCCCTTGTTCCTTCTCCCTCTGGTCGGATTGCCGGGTGTTTTCAACACCCTTCAATCGGAATCAGTATCATTGCCCGCGCCTGTCTCCTCACGGCTCCCTGCTACCCTGACCCCATGAACGTGCCGCGCGCCGCCGCCTCCCTGATCGCGGGCCTGAGTGCCGCCCTGATCGCCTACAGCGCCTTTTATGTGCGGGGCGACACGGGCGGCGTGATGCGTTACCTGCGCGAGCGGGGCGACGTGCGTGACCTCACCGCGAGTGGGGCGGGCGCGGCGGAGGTGACGGCGGCGCACCGGAGGTTGGAGGCGCTGGGGGCACAGATTGCCGACCCCGACTTCGCGCTGCGGATGCTGCCCGCAGCGCTGCTGGTGGGCCTGCTGGTGGCTGGGCTGGTGTGGTGGGTGTTCGGGTCGCGGGCGGAGCGCTCCGGGCAGGGCGACGTGCAGGAACGCATGGTGCTGCGCCTGGCCTACCGCAAGGGCGGACGCTTCACGGTGGAAGACCTGCGCGCCTCCTCGCCCCTCTCGGACGAGCAGGCGCGGAGTGTCACGCGGCGGATGCTGGACGCGGGCCGCCTCACGCGGGAGGGTGACACCTTCCGGCTGGTGCGGTGAGCGGCGGTGGCCCTTTCGCCGCAGGACCTCGCCCGGCTGCTGAATGATGCCCAGAACGGCCCGCACTACAGCCTGCGCGCCGCGCTGGCCCTGGCCGACGGGCAGCCGCCGCCCCGCATCGCCGGGCTGGTAACGGGCCTGACCGGCAGCAAGCGGGCGCTGTGGGCCAGCATCGCCCGCGTCACGGGGTGCGCCGTCCCGCCGGACGACGCGGGCCTCACCCGGCTCTCGGCGTGGGAGGTGGAGGTGGTGCACAGCCTCGCCCCGGAGCAGTTGGGCCTGCGGGTGGGTGGCCGCCCGGTCGGGGAGCTGCTGCTGGAACACGCTCGGGAAGTGCTGTGGACGGCGGGGCAGATAGCGGCGCAGGCGAACCGGGTGCGCTTTGCCTGAGCGGGCGGGGCCAGCCGGAAGGAGCAAATGCCAGGCGAGGCTTTGAGGGCTGCCCGGAGGGGCTGATACGGATTCCGTCCAATTCCTGAACAGTCGGGAGGGCACCGCCTGTTCATCCATCTCCCGAAATCCGACCTTGTTCCTTCTCCCTCTGGTCGGATTTCCGGGTGTTTTCAACACCCTTCAATCGGAATCAGTATGACAACCGAAACTTGCCCTCGCTGGCGGCTGGAAGCTGACCGCTCCCTCATACGGGATTGCTCTGATTCCAGAACATCCGGTGCCGTCCCGGATGTTCTTCCATCGCCGCAACCCCGTCCTTTTTGCTTCTCGCTCCGCTCGGATGATTCGAAGGAATCATCGCAATTTGGTATCAGCCCTCCCGCAGCCAGGGCCAGCGCTGGCGGTAGTCGGCCACCTTCGCGGCGTAGAGGGTCAGCGTGTGGTTGCGGGGGTTGGGGCGCAGGTGGCCCGCAGCGAGGTCGGCCAGGCCGTGGGGCGCGTACAGTTCGCCCCGTTCGTCCACGCCGACGCAGGTGCATTCCACCAGAAACTGGTCGATGCCCTCGCGCACGCTGCCCAGGGGCGGGCGGGTCACGCCGTGTTTCTGCCCAAACCACAGGTGGACGCGGGCCTGGTTGCGGACCTCCACGCGCACGTTCAGGTCGGCAAAAAGGGCATCGGCGCGGCGAATCACGGCGTCTTCCGCCTCGTAACTGGTGTCGGCGTCCCAGTAGAACAGGTCGTAGTCGCGGATATGCACCTGCGGGGGCTGCCCGCTCCGCACGTTCCACACGGTTCCGAACAGCGCCCCGGCGACCAGATGCGCCTGCGGTGCCTGGAGTTGTGGCAGGCGGTCCAGAATCGCCGCGTTCACCGGGTTCAGGCGGATGGTGTGCAGGAACTCCGCCTCAGTCACGGGCGGCCTCCAGCACCGCCGGGAAGTGTGCGGTGCAGGCCCACTCTCTCTCCCAGCCCGGCCAGGTATGCCCCAGGCGCAGCGGCGGGAGGAGGTGCGCCGGCAGCTCCAGCCCCCGTGCCCCGGCGATGGCCCCGACCACGCAGGCCACCGTGTCGCTGTCGTCGCCCAGCAGGGCGGCGGGTTCCACACAGCCCAGCCACGTGTCGGCCCGCGCGTGGGCGAGCGCTGCCTCCAGCGTGTCCAGCACGAACCCGCTCTGAGACGTGACGTGTCCCCCCAGGCCCGAGCGGACGCGGGCGCGGACCTGCGCCCGAGCCTCGCGCTCCCGCTCGCGTAAGGCGTCGTTGGCCTCGCGGGTGTTCAGGCTGAAGATTCCAGCGTCCAACAGCACCCGCCGCGCGTCCAGACCGTCCAGCACGTGCAGGGCAGCCTCTGCCGCCTCCCGGTAGGGTTGCCCGGCGTGCAGCGCCTCCAGAAAGGCCGTCAGAAACACGCTGGCGTGGACGCAGCGCGGGTCCGTGTGCGTGAGGGCCGTGACGGCCGCCGACTCGCGCGCCAGGGCCTCCCCCGTGCAGCCGGCCACCCACACCGCCGCAATCCGCATCAGGCCGCCGTTCCCCGCACTCTGAAACCCGCTCGCGGCCCAGGCCCGCGCGCCACCGTCCAGCGTGCCGGGGCGCAGGGCCGCGCGGGTCAGGCCGCCCACGTCCGGCGGCCCGGCATCCAGCCACGCGCGCAGGGCGTCCAGCACGCCTTCCAGCCCCCTGCCGCCCGCGTAGCCCAGCAGGGTCGCCAGCGTCATCTGGCTGTCGTCGGTGCCCTCGCCGGGCGCGAAGCCGAACACGCTGCCGGGTTGGTAGCTGGTGATGCGCTCGCCGTAGCGGGCGCGGATGGCGTCCGGCGTCTTGAACTCGGTCGCGGCTCCCAGCGCGTCGGCGGCGGTCAGCGAGAGGAGGGTGTGGAGGTGGGGGCCGGGCATGGGGCAGGCTAACGCCTGGCGGGGGAGCGGATGGCAGAAGGCCGATGGCCGAAGGCAGGCGGAGGCTACGGCGTATTTGCCTTCTGCCTTCTGCGTTCAGCTTTCCGCCCCCTGCCCCTCTAGCCACGGAAAGCCCCAGGGGTCGTTCTGCGCGAGGGCGTCCACCCGCGCCGCGTCATGCATGCGCACGGGCAGGGGAAAGTCGGCGGGCATGACGGGCACGCGCAGCACGGGATGGACCGGATTCGGGTTGACCCAGTGGGCCTCGCGCACCGCTCCCAGGCCGGGCCAGGCATAGGGCGGCATCTGCTCGAAGCCGTCCGGCGGCAGCACGTATACGCAGCCGGGTGCGAGGAGAGCGCGGCCCTCGGTGATGGCCGGGTCACGCGGGGCGAGCGACAGAAAGTAGCGCAGGGGCGACCAGCCGCCGCCCGGTTCCTGCACCTGAAGCGCCATGTTGAGCATGCGGCGCACGCGCGGGCGGTCGCAGAGGGCGTACATCATCGCCCACAGCCCACTGGAGGCGGCAAAGACGCCCGTGCGCTTGCTGAAGTCGTCCGGGCTGAGGTCGTGCGGCTTGCGCGGTTCAAACTCGGTCAGGTCGCCCCGAGCCGAACCGTGCAGCAGCCAGCCTTCCCGCGCCAGCCACTCCAGAAACAGCCAGCGGGGAACGCCTTCCGGCAACAGCTCCGGATTCCGTGCGTCCCACGCGGCCTGAAAGGCCTCGACCTCCGACCCAGGCAGCTTCGGCATTGGGGCTTTGAGCATCCAGGGACGTTCGGGCCTAGTCACCTCCCACCTGCTCCTCCAGCAGGTATTGCAGCCGCGTCTGCGCGTTCTCCTGACTCCCGTACACACTCCGCAGCAGCTCGCCGCCTGGTGCGAAGGCCAGCCAGTGTGGCGTGCCCTCTGTCTCCCACGCGCGGGCGAGGTCGCCGGACAGGTCGAGGGCGACGGGGAAGGGCAGCCGGGCGTAGTCCTGCGCGAAGCGCACCAGCGTCGGCTCCACGTCACCTCTGGGCAGCAGGCGGTGGCCCCGGCTGGTGTGCAGGGCGAGCAGCCCCACCCGGTCCCCGAACTCGGCGTGCAGCCGCTTCAGAAAGGGAATCCCGCGCGACACGCAGCCGGGGCATTCCAGATTGAAGACCATCACCAGGCCGGGCCGGTCCCAGTCGGCGGGCGGGGGGAGGGGGTCGCCGTGAACAAAGTCCTCGGGGGCGGGCCAGTCCATAGCGGGGAGCTTAGCCCCTCCGTGCCCCCGCGTCAGCGCCCCAGGTGCAGCACGGCCACGCTGCCCAGAATCAGGGCCAGGCCCGCCCAGGCGCGGGGCGTGAAGCGCACCCCTTCGAGGCGGCGACTCAGCAGCGCCGCGCCGACGATGCCCAGCCCGCCCCACACGGCGTAAGCCACGCTCAGCGGCAGGGCCTTCAGGCTCAGGCCCAGCAGCCCGAAGGCGCACAGCACCAGCGCGAGTGCGGCCACCCCCGGCAACGGACGGCGAAACCCATCCGACGCCTTGAGCAGCAGGTTGGCGAGGATGTCCAGCCCCGCCGCCCCCGCCAGACACAGCAGGGCCAGCACGGGGGTCATGCTTTCCCCCCCGCCTGTGCCTGCCTGGGCTGCGTGCCGCCGTGCAGCAGCCGCGCTCCCAGCAGCAACCCGCCCAGCGCCAGCAGTTGCGGCCCGGTCAGGGAGTCACCCAGCAGCCACACGCCCAGCAGCGTGATGGCGACCAGGCCCACCGCCTCCCAGACGGCAAAGGCCACCGCCACCGGAATCCGGCGGAAGGCCAGCGAAAGCAGCAGGTACGAGAGAACGATGGAACTGCCCGTGACGGCGGCGGCCAGCCAGGGCGTCTGCAGACCAAACAGTTTGAGGGCCAGCGTGCCCGTGACTTCACAGGCGATGGCCGAGAACAGCGCGATCCAGGCGCGCATAGAAAAAACACCTTCCTTAAGGGTTATGGCAAATACAAGTGATGTACAAAATAAGAAAAGGGGAGAATGTCAAAGGACCTACGTCCAGCTTCGGACGTAGAGGGTATCTGTGAGCAACTCCAGAACGGTTGCGTTTCGACACGCATCTCTGCGCATTTCTGTTTCACCCGGCACTTTGGAAAGAATGCGGACCACTTGCGGTCCGTGCGCGGCCCCTGCCCCGGTTGGGTGGACGGCGGCGACTGCTGGGCAGTCTAGCGGCCTCTGTTCAGGCGAAAGTCAGCCCGGCTCACCTTCTGGTCTAGACTGGGCGGGGCATGACTGGACCGCTGCGGGTGCGCCGCCTGATGCTGACCGCCCCGCGCACCTTCGCCTGGGAAGAGGTGGCCCTGTCCCCACCCGCGCCCGGCCAGGTGCGCGTCCGAACCCGGCTGAGTGCCGTGAGCGTCGGCTCGGAATTGAGCGTGGTGGAAGGCTGGCTGCCCGGCGGGAGCTTTCCCGTCCGGCCCGGTTATCAGACGCTCGGGGTGGTCGAGTCGGTGGGGGAGGGGGTGGTCCTCGCACCGGGCACCCGCGTGGTGACGACGCTGGGCCACGCGGGCGGCGGTCTGCACCCGGTCGGCGAAGTGCTGCCCGTTCCGGACTTTGTGCCGGGGCGCGTCGCCCTCGCCGCGATTCTGGGCGAGGAGACGCACAAGGGCATCCGGCGGGTCGCACCCCGGCCGGGGGAGCGGGTGCTGGTGGCGGGGGCGGGGCTGCTGGGTCTGCTGACGGTGTTCAACCTGACGTGCCGGGGGGTGCGGGACGTGACCGTGCTGGAGCCGGACCCGGAACGCCGCGACCTGGCCCGCGCCTTCGGGGCGGCCGGGGCCGTGGCACCGGGGGCGCTGCCGCACGACGCCTTCGATGTGGGCTTCGAGTGCAGCGCCTCCCCGGAGGGATTCGCGGAACTGCTGGGGCACCTGCGGCCCGGTGGGCGGGCCTGCGTGCTGTCCGACGGCAACTGGGGCGCGCTCGGTCTGCCTCCGGCCTTCCACACCCGCGAACTGACGGTGCTGGCCTCCAGCGACGGCGAGGACTACGCCGCCTATGCCCGCTGGCTGTGGGACCATCCCGACCCCGTGCTGGCGCGGCTCTTTGCCCGGACGGTGACGCCCGACGACCTGCCCGCCGCTTTCGGGAGGCTGGTCACGTGGCCCCGCCCCGTGTCGCTGGTGGCCGACTGGACGGGGGAGGGGTGAGGCCACAGCCGCCTTCCGGGGAGTGGGCAACCTTCAGGCGTGCCCTGGACCTGCCGGGCGTGGAAACGCTGGCCGCCCATTACGTCACCCACCGCTACATGCCGCACGTTCACGACAAGCTGGCGCTGGCGCTGATTGAGGGGGGCGCGGAGGGCTTTCGTTACCGGGGGGCGCAGCGGGTGGCCCTGCCGGGACAGCTGGCCATCGTGCAGGCCGGCGAACCCCATACCGGCGAGGCGGCGACGGCGGGCGGCTGGATGTACCGGGTCCTGTATCTCGACCCGGCGTGGTTCTCCGGGGAGGGCCTTTCCCCCACCGGGGGCTTTGCCGAGGCCGTGGTGAATGATCCCGAGTTGGCGGCCCTGGTGCGCCGGGCACACCGGGCGCTGGCCGCCCCCACGGCCACCTCGCTGGCGCGGGAAGCGCTGCTGCGGGGCGTGCTGGCCCTGCTGATTCGCCGTTATGCCGATGCCCGGCCGCCGGGAGCGCCGTTGCCCGACCACCGGCCCGACCACTGGGCGGTGCGTCAGGTGCAGGCGCTGCTGGACGCCTCGCCGGAAACGGCTCTGAACCTGAGCGACCTATCGGTGCTGGTGGGCCTGAGTCCCGCGCACCTCGCCCGCTCCTTCCGGCAGGTGGTGGGGATGCCGCCGCACACGTACCAGATGCTCGCCCGCGTGCGGCTGGCCCGCGACCTGCTGCATGAAGGGGTGCCCCCCGCCGACGCTGCCCTGCGCTCCGGCTTCGCGGATCAGGCGCACCTGACGAGGGTGTTCAAGCGGGTGGTGGGCGTTCCCCCTGGTGCTTACGTCCGGGACGGGAGAGCTTGAGCGCAGGATCGTTCAAGACGCCGGAACGGCCCGCCGTTACCCTCTGGGGGATGGCAAGGACCCCTTCATTCCCTTCCTTCTGGCGCGGCTTCCGCCTCATGTTTCCGCTGTGGCTGGGCATGGTGCCCTTCGCGGTCGCCTACGCCGTCACGGCGCGGGCGGCGGGGCTGGGGGTGTGGGAAACGCAACTGATGAGCCTGAGCGTCTTCGCGGGCGCTTCGCAGTTCGCGGCCGCCGGACTTTTCGCTGGCGGGGCCTCCGCCTGGGGCATCGTCGCCACCACCTTTTTGCTGAACGCGCGGCATGTGCTGTACGGCCTGAGCCTCTCCCGGCAGGTGCCCCTGACCCGCCCGCAGCGTGTGCTGGCGGCGCAGTTCCTGACCGACGAGGCGTACGGCATGGCGGTGGTGAACGGGCCACGCGAGCCGGGCGGCCTGAGTTTCGCCTTCTTGCTGGGGGCCGAACTCAGCCTGTACACGGTGTGGAATGCCGCGACGTTCGCCGGGTCGCTGGCGGGCGCGGTGCTGCCGGACCCCGCCGCCCTGGGCGTGGGTGTGATTTTCCCGCTGGCCTTCCTGGGGTTGCTGGTGCCGCTGCTGGTGGACCGTCAGGCGGTGCTGGTCGCGCTGGCGTCCGGGCTGGGGGCGTGGGGCCTCGCGCGCGTCTTGCCGGGCGGGCTGGTCATTCTGCTGGCCGGGGTGGGCGGGGCGCTGCTGGGGGCGTTCCTGGTCACGCGGGGGCCAGCCCGCCTGGAGGAGCGGGCATGAGTGCCGTCCTCGTCATCGGGCTGATGTGGCTGGTCACATACCCGGTGCGGCTGCTGGGCCTCAGCCTGGGCCGCTTGCGGCTGCCGCCCTTCTGGCTGGCCTTTTTGCGCTTCGTGCCCGTCGGCGTCTTTGCCGCCCTGATCGTCCCCGACGTGCTGGGCAGCCCTGAGTGGCCCCGCCGCCTGGTCGCCGCGCTGCTGGGGGGCCTGCTGATGTGGCGCACCCGCCACCTCGCCCTGGGGATTCTGGGAGGCTTCGCGGCGTACTGGGCGGCGCGGCTGCTGGGGGGGTAAGGGTTGTGGGTCGTAGGGTGTGGGCTGTGGGGGCTTCAGCGGAAGCCCGAGCCTCAGCTTGCCGACAACCCACACCCCACAGCCTCCCCCCGCCGCGCTATGCTGGACGGCGCATGACGGGTCAGGCGGCAGCAGTCATAGACGGAAAGTACCAGGTCGTGCGGGAACTCGCGCGCGAGGGGCACGTGACCCTCAGCGAGGTTCGCGCCGGGGAGGGGGTCACGCGCCGGGTGGCGTGGTTCGACGTGGCCTCCCCGGCAGCGCGGCAGGGCTTTCACGCGTACCGCGCCGCCCTGCGCGCCATCGCCCCGGCGGGCCTGACTGACGTGGTCGCCCGGCCCGGAGCCTATTACGCGGTGTGGCAGCCGGTGAGCGGCACACCCCTCGCGGAGGTCGCCGCGCAGCCCAAGCAGCAGGCGGAGGTCGCCCTGGCGGTGCAGGCCCTCGCCGCGCGGCTGGCCGAGCACGGCTACGCCCTCCCCGACGCCGACGTGGTCGTGGACGGCCAGGACGTGCGCGTAGCGTACCTGCGCCCGGCCCCCGAGGGCCGCACCCCCGAGGAGGCCCTGCGCCTGAACGAGGGGGCGCTCGCGCCCTTCCGGGGGGGGCGCGTGAAGCGCAAGCGGCAGCCGGGCGCATGGCTGACCTTCGTGCCGGGGCTGTTTTTCCTGGGGGGGGCCGCCTACCTGGGCGCGCAGGCCACCCAGGTCTACCTCAACCCCCCGGTCCATGAGGTGGCGGGCGTGACCGGCCAGTCCGCGCAGGACGCCGCCCGCAAGCTCACGTCGGCGGGCTTCCAGGTGGACTACGCCAAGGGGGACGCGGCGGGGCTGCCCATCGGCGCGGTGATTCGCCAGGACCCGGCGGCGGGCACCAATCTCCCGGTGGGCCGCCTCGTCACGCTGACGGTCAACAACCCGCCCTCCCTCAGCGTGCCCAAGCTGGAGGAACTCACGGTGGACCAGGCCCGCGCCTCCCTGCGCGACAATGCCCTCGCGCTGGGCAAGGTCATCCGGGTGGACGGCACCCTTACCAAGACGCCGGAAGGCCGCATCATCGCGCAGGTGCCCGAGGCGGGAGCCGACCTGCAACGCGGGCAGCCCGTGCAGGTGATGGTGTCTACCGGCGTGCGCGGCAAGGAAACCTGGCTGACCAACCTGACCGGCCTGACCTACGACGCCGCCCGCAAACACGCCCAGGTTGCCGGGCTGGTCGTGACCCGCGTGCTTCAGCAGGCCAGCGACGCCCCCGAGAACACCGTCCTGGAGCAGACCCCCGCCCCCTACGTGCGCGTGCCGGTGGGCAGCCCCGTGACCCTGACGGTCGCCACCGCCCGCTACACCCCGCCCAGCCAGCCCGCCGGAAGCCTGCCCCTGCCCCCGCCCTACGTGCCGCCCGTGCCCGAGGAGACTGACCCGGCGCAGACCGGTTCCGACCAGACGGACCAGGCGACCCCGGACCAGAATGGCCCCGGCCAGGTTACCCCGGACCAGGGCGGCCAGACGGAACCCTCCACCGGGACTCCCGCGCCCACCCCGCAGGAGATTCCGGCCACCCCGGCCCCCGACACCTCCTCCCCGTCCACGCCGGGGGCGAACGCGCGAACGGTCCACTTCCGCTACGCCTTCCCCGGCGACCTGCCCGCGGGCAGCTACACCGTCGCCGTGCGCGACGCCGACGGCGAGCGCGAGGTGCAGGGCGCGACCGACAGCACGCAACTGGCCGGGGCTGTGGCCGAGGGCGACGTGCAGGTGCGCGGCGACGCCACGTTCATCATCCGGCAGAACGGCAACGAGTACGCGACCGTCACGCCCTGAGGGTTGTGGGGTGTAGGTTGTGGGCTGTGGGAAAGGCCCCCGACCACCCACGTCCCACCACCCACACCCCATGATTTACCTCGACTACGCCGCCACCTACCCCATGACGCCGGAGGCGCTGGCCGCCTATCTGGAAGCCGCCGCGCTGCCCGGCAATCCCGCCTCCGTCCACGCCGCAGGTCAGGCTGCCCGCGAGCGGCTGGAAGAAGGCCGCGCCCGTGTCGCCGCCGCTCTCGGCGTGGATGCCCGCACCCTGATTGCTAACGGTGGGGGCACCGAGGGCGACAATCACGTGCTGCTGGGTGTGGCCCAAGCCTGGGAGGAAGCGCACGGACAACCCGGCCACCTCGTCACCACCCTGACTGAGCATTCCGCCGTGCTGGCCCCGGCCCGCTGGCTGGAGTCGCGCGGCTGGGCCGTGACCTTTCTGGCACCGGATGTGCAGGGACGTTACACGCCTGAGCAACTCGCGGAGGCGCTGCGGGAGGACACAGCCCTCGTCTCCATCCACCACGCGAACAACGAACTGGGCACGGTGCAGGACACACCCGCCCTTGCTGCCGTGGCTGCCGCGCGGGGCGTCCCCTACCACACCGACGCGGTGCAGGCCCCCGGCGTGCTGCCCCTCGACCTCACTGGCTGGGGCGTCACCTTCGCCACCTTCAGCGCCCACAAGTGGGGCGGGCCGCGCGGCGTGGGCTTCCTGTACCTGAAGCGCGGCGCGGTTCTTCCCGCCGTCACGCTCGGGGGCGGCCAGGAGGGTGGCCTGCGCCCCGGCACCCAGAACACGGCGGGCGTGTACGCAGCGGGAGTGGCCCTGACCCACGCGGAGGCGGCACGGGAGGAGACGTTCGCCCACCTGACCCGTGTCCGTGACCGTTTCCTGGCGGGGGTCGCGGATATTCCCGGCCTACGCGTGAACCAGCCCGCGGACGCCAGCCCCAAGGTCGCCTCCGTCACCCTGCCCGGCGCGGACGGTGAGGCGCTCCTCATGAACCTGGACCTGCTGGGCGTCTCGGCCAGCGCCGGGAGCGCCTGCGCCGCCGGGACCATGCAGCCCAGCCACGTCCTGACCGCCATCGGCCTGGGCGAGGCGGACGCCCGCGCCACCCTGCGCTTCAGCTTCGGGCGGGCGACCACCGAAACCGAGGTGGACGCGGCGGCGGACGCGCTGCGGCAGGCGGCGGAGTGGAGCCGGGGTTAGCCCAGCTCCGCCCACCGCGCGAGTTCTGCCGCGTCAGGCCGCTGAAACCAGCCGTCCCATTCGAGCAGTTCCTCCCGCGTGACCGGAAACGTGGCGGGCGGAAGGTTCCTGTTGCGCTCCTCCAGCCGCCGCCACAACTCCTCCAGCGGCACGTCCAGCATGTGCAATTCGGCCCGCACGCCCAGCGCCCTCGCCCGCTCGCGGTACAGCTCGCGTTCCTCCCTGGACCAGAAGCCGTAATCCAGCACTACATTGACGCCCAGGCTCAAGGCACGCGCCGCCACGCTCCACAGCAGGTCGTGTTCCAGCACCGCCCGTTTGTTGTCCGACTCGCTCGCGCCGAACAGCGGCCGCATCCACTCGTCCGGCGTCAGGCGCAGCGCCGAATGCTCCTGCTCCAGCCGCCGCGCCAGCGTGGTCTTGCCCGCACCGGGGAGGCCGACGAGGAGAAAGAGGGTGGGCGCAGGATGACCGCTCAACACGGTGTGGCGGCTAGAAGGGCAGCAGGCCGGTCATCAGGTACACGCTCCCCTTGCGTCCCGGTTCCCGGTCCAGCCTGTTGAACCCCTCGATGCGGCCATCCACGCGGCAGTATTCCGTCTGGCCCTCGGTGCGGCACGCCACGTCGTGAAGCTTGCCGTCCAGGGTCCTCATCTCTCCGGTCTGCAACCGGGAAGCCTGAAAGATATGGGCGCGGGCGAAGTTCCCCGCCTCCGCGGAGGTCAGGAACTCGCCCAGGCTGACCCCCTTGCGACTCAACTCCCGCCCGAGCTGGGCCTTGATGTCGGCATCGCTCGCGTTGACCAGCAGCACCGTGACCTCCCCCTCCCCGCTTTGCAGGGTGGGCAGCAGCGCCCGGCAGGCCACAGCGTCCACGCCCCGCGCGCAGGATGCGACGAACTCCCGCGCGTCGGGCGGAGTGTACAGGTCCAGGCCGGGACTGCACGCGCTCAGCAGACCGGCGGCGCACAGGAGGGCAGACCGTGGCAGCTTCATGGGTTCAGCATAAGCGGAGCGCCGGGCCATCTGGCCGGAATCTGTGCGGGGAGGCTCGGAGTGTTGCCCCCAGCGGCAGAGGGCCGGGTTCAGTCGAAGTTGAACCCAGGGTCCGGAAAGACGCCCGTCTGGAGGCCCGGAAAGGCGGCCCGCAGCTCTCGCGCCAGTTGCCGCAGGCCCCACAGCTCGGTCCGGCGGTGCCCCAGCGCGACCACCCCCAGGCCATGCGCCCGCGCCGCCCCCACTGCCGACGGGCGCAGCTCCCCGGTGAGGTACACGCGGACCCCCTGCTGCGCTGCGGCCCCCAATAGTGCCGGATTCATCGCGTTCATCAGGGCCAGTCTCAGCGGTCCGGCGGGTGGCTCCGGCGGCCAGGATGTGTCCTCGCCGCCCAGCTCGGCCTGAAGGGCGGCGCGGAACGCCTGCCAGTCGCCTTGCGGGGGAGCCGCGGCCAGGCCCACGAGTCGGCCCTCCCAGGTCACTTCCTCCACGTCCGTCCAGCCCAGGGTGCGGGCGAGCCTGCGGTTCGGTCCGGTGGTGAGCCGCGCGTCGAAGCCGTCGTGGGCGGCCAGCACCCCCCGTCCCGGCCAGTGGCTCCCCACCCGCCGGGCGCGGTGCAGAAAGAGGGCGTCGGCCTCCAGAGCGGGCGGCAGGTCGGCGGGTTCCAGGGCGAGGGCCAGGCGGCGCACCTCCGGCGGGCCGTCCCGGCGCAGCGGCTCCGGCTCGTCCAGCTCGGTCCGCAGCCAGTCGGCGAGCTGGGTCAGGGTGGGTGGCAAGAGGAGGGCCTCTACCGGCCCGCCGGGATTCCAGCCCCCGCCAGCACCCGCCCGAGGCCCTCCTCGAAGCGGCGCACCGTGCCCTCCACGTCCGCCAGCTTGTCCAGCCCGAACAGGCCCACGCGGAAGGTCTTGAAGTCCTGCCCCTCGCCCACCTGGAGCGGCACGCCCGCGGCAATCTGCACCCCCGCCTGAGCGAACGCCTTGCCCGTGTGGATGGCGTCCGCGTCGGTGTAGCAGACGACCACGCCGGGGGCCTGGTACCCCTCGGCGGCGACGCTGGCGAAGCCTGCCTCCTTCAGCACCTGGCGGACGCGCCCGCCCAGGTCCCACTGCGCCGCCTTTGCCCGCTCGAACCCGAAGGCCTTCATCTCCAGCACCGTGTCGCGGAACTGGCGCAGGCCGTCGGTGGGCAGGGTGGCGTGATACGCGAAGCCGCCCCCCTCGTAGGCGCGCATGATGTTCAGCCACTTTTTCAGGTCGAGGGTGAAGCTCACCGAGTCGGTCGCGTCCACCCGCTCTGCGGCGGCCGCGCTCATCAGGACCACCCCAGCGCAGGGCGTGCTGCTCCAGCCCTTCTGCGGCGCGGTAATCAGAATGTCGATGCCCAGCGCCCGCATGTCCAGCCACACGGCCCCGGAGGCGATGGCGTCGATCACCAGCAGCCCGCCCGCCTCGTGCGTCGCCTGGGCGAGCTGGCGAATGTAGTCTTCCGGCAAAATGATGCCCGACGAGGTTTCCACGTGCGGCGCGAACACCAGCGCGGGTTTCTCGCGGCGGATGGCGGCCACCGCCTCCCCGATGGGTGCGGGCGCGTAGGGCTGCTGGCGGCCCGTGCCCTGCTCCCCGGCCCTCAGCACGGTCACGGCTTCCGGCACGCGGCTCATCTCGAAAATCTGCGTCCAGCGGTAGCTGAACCACCCGTTGCGAATGACCAGGCAGCGCTCGCCCTGTGCGAGCTGGTCCACCACCGCCTCCATCGCGGAGGTGCCCGACCCCGGAATCATCGCCACGGCGTCGGCGTGATACACCGCCTTCAGTTCGGCGGAGAGGTCGCGCATCACCTCCTGGAACGCGGCGGACATGTGGTTGAGCGAGCGGTCGGTGTAGACCACCGAGTATTCCAGCAGGCCGTGGGGGTCGATATCGGGTCGCAGGGCAGGCATGGGGTCAGGATAGCCCTGGCCTGGGTCTACCGAGGCGACGTGCTTTAACAGGTGAGGGCAGACCGCTCTCTGAGGTGGCCTGCCCATTCACCTCCATCCGGCTTAAGGATGGGACAAAGAAAGCCCCCACCACCTTCCGGCGCGGGGACTTCCTGGCTGATACGGATTCCGTCCAATTCCTGAACAGTCGGGAGGGCACCGCCTGTTCATCCATTTCCCGAAATCCGCCCTTGTTCCTTCTCCCTCTGGTCGGATTTCCGGGTGTTTTCAACACCCTTCAATCGGAATCAGTATGACGACTGAAAGCTGACCGCTTCCCTCAGAACTGCGCCAGCACCGCCTCCAGCCGTTCTTTCTGCGCCCCGAAGTCCTGCACCCGGCGGCGTTCTTCCTCGATCACTTCCTGGGGGGCGCGGGCCACGAAACCGGCGTTACCGAGCTTGCCCTGCGCCTGCTTGATCTGCTTGTCGAGTTCCGCCAGGCGCTTTTTCTGCTTGCCCAGCCAGTCCGCGATGTCCACGGTGCCTTCCAGCGGCGCGCGCACGCTCACGCCCTGTTCCACGGCGCTCAGCGTCCGGCCCTCCAGTGCGGGCACCAGCGTCACGCGGGCAATGCCCTCTACCACGCGGGCGTTCTCCTGCACGGTGGCGCTCAAATCGCCCTCCACGGCCACGTTCAGGCGGTCCTGGGGCGAGAGGCCCAGCTCGTTCTTGAGGCTGCGGGCGGCACTCACGGCGGCGCGCAGGGCATCGAAGGCGCGGGTGGCCCCGGCGTCGTGCAGCGCGGCCTCGAACTGCGGCCAGGCATGCAGCGCGAGCTGGCGGCGGTGGCCCAGCGAGGCGTACAGCTCGGAGGTGATAAAGGGCATGAAGGGATGCAGCAGCTTGAGGATGTGCTCCAGCACGGCCTTCAGCGTGGCGAGCGTGCCCAGTTGCCCGGCGGCGAGGGCGGGCTTGGCCGCCTCGATGTACCAGTCGCAGAACTCGTCCCAGGTGAAGGCATACAGGGTGCGGATGGCCGCGCCGATGTCATAGGCGTCGAGCTGTGCGCTCGCCTCCGCCGTCACCGCGTTCAGGCGGCTGATGATCCAGCGGTCGGCCAGGGTGAGGTCGTCGCGCGTCCGCAGGGTCGCCAGCACCTCGCTGCTGCGCAGGGGCGGATGGTCAGCGGGGTTCACGGCGCTGCGGACATAACGGGTCAGGTCGTCATGGTCCGTGAGTTGCGGCGCGGCTTCCGACAGGCGCAGCAGCGCGAAACGGGCCGCGTTCCAGAGCTTGTTGGCGAAGTTGCGCCCCTGCTCGAAGCGCCGGGGGTCGTGCCGGATGTCCTGCCCGCCGGTGCTGAGGCTGGTGAAGGCGAAGCGGCAGGCGTCCACGCCGTACTGGTCGAACAGTTCCAGCGGGTCGATGCCGTTGCCCTTGCTCTTGGACATCTTCTGGCCCTTGGCGTCCAGATACAGGCCGTGCAGCATCACCGTGCCGAAGGGGGCCTGCCCGGTCATCGCGTACCCGGCCATCTCCATGCGCGCCACCCAGAAGAACAGGATGTCGTAACCCGTCACCAGCACCTGCGTCGGGTAGAACTTGCGGTAGTCCTCGCAATCGGTATCGGGCCAGCCCAGGGTGGAAAAGGGCCACAGGTTGCTGCTGAACCAGGTGTCGAACACGTCCGGGTCGCGCCGCAGGTTGAGGTGCGCGTAGCGCGGGTCCTGGTCGCAGTCGAGGTCGGGATTCTCGGGGTCGGGCACGTAGACGTTGCCCTCCTCGTCGTACCAGGCGGGAATCTGGTGGCCCCACCAGAGCTGGCGGGAAATGTTCCAGTCGCGGATGTTCTCCAGCCAGTCGCGGTTGACCTTGCCGTATCGCTCGGGCGTGAGCTGAATCTCGCCCGCGTCCAGCCCCTCCAGCACCCGCTGCGCCATCGGCTTCACGTGGACGAACCACTGGGTACTCACGATGGGTTCGACCGGCACCTTGGTGCGCTCGGACAGGCCGATGGCGGTGTCGTGGTCCTTTTCCTCCAGCAGGTCGCCGGATTCGGTCAGGGCCTTGACCACGGCCTTGCGCGCCGCGAAGCGTTCCAGGCCCCGGAACTCTGCCGGCACGAGGTCGGACGTGAGGTTGCCGTGCAGGTCGATCACGCTGGGCCGCGCCAGGCCGTGCCGCTCCCCCACCTCGAAGTCGGTCGGGTCGTGCGCGGGCGTGATTTTCAGCGCCCCCACCCCGAACTCCCGCTCCACCGCCCCGTCCGCGATGATGGGCACGAGGCGGTCGGTGAGGGGAATGCGCGCCCGTTTGCCGACGAGGTGCGCGAAGCGTTCGTCCTCGGGATGAACGGCAATCGCCTGGTCCGCGAAGATGGTCTCGGGGCGCACGGTGGCGATGCGAATCTCGCCGCTTTCCCCATTGCTGGCGGGGGTCTGCGAGTCCTCCAGCTTGTAACTGAGGGTGTACATCTTGCCCTTGCGGACCTCGCGGTCCACTTCCATATCGGACACAGTGGTCTGCCCCGCCGGGTCCCAGTTCACGATACGCTCGCCACGGTAGGCGAGGCCCTCGTGGTACAGCTTCACGAACTGCGCACGCACGGCCTTGGAGAGGCTCTCGTCCATCGTGAAGCGCTCGCGGGTCCAGTCCGCCGAGACACCGAGGCGGGCCAGTTGCCTGAAGATGGTCCCGCCCGATTCCTCGCGCCAGGCCCAGGCCCGCTCCAGAAAGGCCTCGCGGCCCAGGTCGTGTTTCGTCTGGCCCTCGTCCTTCAGTTGTTTTTCCAGCAGCACATGCACGGCGATACTGGCGTGGTCCGTGCCCGGCAGGTACAGCGCCTCGAAGCCTGCCATGCGCTTGTAACGAATCAGCGTGTCGATCAGCGTGTTGTCCAGCGCGTGCCCCAGGTGCAAGCTGCCGGTCACGTTCGGCGGCGGAATCACGATGGTGAAGGGCGGTTTGCCGCTGCTGGCGTCGGCGCGGAACGGCTCGCTGCGCCAGCGCGCGGCCCAGGCGGGTTCGACGGCGGCGGGGTCGAAGGCCCTGTCGAGGGCCACGGCAGCAGCAGCGTCAGTGCCGGCGGCGTCCTGGGATGGAAGGGATGGATTCATGTTGGTGTCGGTCATGGCCTGGCTCCATTCGGAAAGGGCGGGAAAACAAAACGCCTCGTCCGCCGGAGATGAACTCCGAATGCGGACGAGACGAGGCGTTCTCTGCGCTGTGTCCCGTGGTACCACCGCCGTTCCGGCCCGTATGCGGGCGCGGCGCTCGTGCGCGCTGTGACGGGCGCAACCCGGACGGCTCTACTTCCCTCACGGGGTTCTTCCGACCTGCTCGCGGGCGACTTTCCCCGGCGGCCTTCCCGTTCCGGCTCTCAATCCCGGCCAGAACTCCCTGTGGGTGCCGCTTCCGGGTACTCCTCCCGGTCATTGCACCGGCAGTATACGGCGGCCCGGAACGGAATGCATCGGTCAGGTGGCGCATGGCGGGGAAGAGGACTGGGCGTCATGCTCGGGGGGTGCCGGAACTCCAGGACTTCACGCTGTACCACCGCGCCGTGCGGGACGTGCGGGGCGACCACCTCCTGCCCCTGAATACCCTGCGCGGCCCCCACCCCGACGTGTACGCGCGCGAGGTTGCCAAGTACGCGGGCCGCGAGGCGCTGCGGGACGAGCGGGTGCTGCCGCTGGCGTGCGGCTGGGGCGACGTGCTGTTCTTCTCGCCCGTCCACCCCGGCGCGCTGCTGGATACGGTGAGGGCCACGGGCCGGACGGTGCCGCCCCTGCGCTTCTGGACCGTGAAGGCCGCCGAACTCGACCCCGCACGGGCCTGCATCCGCTTCGTGCGGCCCTGGCCGGGCGGAACGTACAGTCCACCCGTGCCCGCGGACTACGCGCCCTTCGACGCGGCGACCCTCCAGCGCGTGTGCGAACCGTCCGCCGCCACGCTGGAGCGGTTGCGAAACCTCCCGCCCGATGCCCCACTGATTCTCTGGTCGGACGTGCCCCATGTGTTGTACCGGGGCACGCTGCCGCTGTCGGCCCTGGGGGAGGTGCGCGCCTGAAGCCCCCGCCTCTGCTGGCGGCTGGAAGCTGACTGCTGGCCGCTCCCCTCAGCCCACCTCCACCAGGCCCGCCGTCAGGAAGGGCCGCAGCGTTTCCAGCGTCTGACGCGGGGGCTGGCCGACGCGCTCCAGCAGAGTCTTGAGGGGCAGGCCCTCGGGGATCAGGCTGAGGGCCACGTACTGCGCCTGGGTCACGGGCTGGGCCTCAGTCCAGCGGGGGGTGAAGCGCAAGGGGCGGTTCCAGTCGGGAAACACGCGCAGCAGACCCTGCCAGGCGTCCGCGTCGTCGATCAGGCGGCGCAGGGCCACGCCCTGCCGCAGCGCCAGCGTCCGCTCGGTGGGGGGCACGTCCGGCGCGAAGGTGAACTGGCCGCTGTCCAGGCTGCTCAGCACTTGCAGCGCTGCCTCGCCCGTCAGCGCCCCCACCCGCGCGTGGACCACCTCGCCCGGCTCGAACCACAGCTCGCCGCCCCGCGCGTGCGCCACACTCAGCCGCCCGGCCCGCCCGCTCGACAGCAGCATCTGCATGACAGGCATGAAGGGAAAGACCGCCAGATCACCGCGCACCATGAAAGCAGTCTAAGGGTCTAACCGTCCAACCGTCTAACGGCTGAGACGCTTCCGCCCATTCGGGGGAAAAGCCGAGGAGAGCCGCGCTGGCGACTCTCCTTAGACCGTTAGACCTTTTGACGGTCAGACAGGCGCGCGAGCGCCTCAGTCGATGCTGGCCCGCCAGCGCCACTCCGAGGCGCGCTTCATCACGTGGGCCAGGCCGCCGGTGATGGCGAGCTTCTGGTTCCAGGGAAGCTTCATCCAGCCGACCGCCATCAGGCCGCCGAGGCTGACGAACTCGCCCAGGGTGGTCGGCTCGTAGGGTTCCAGCTCCTCACCCTTGGCCAGGCGCATCAGGTTCTTGCCGGTCAGGCGGCCCTGCTGCCCGGCGTGCTGGGCGGTGGTGGGCACCGGCTTGCCTTCCTGGTTGAGCGCCAGGCCCATGTCGCCGATCACGAACACGTCGGGGTAGTTCTTGGCGCGCAGGAACTCGTCCACCGCGATGCGCCCGCCCGGTCCCTTCTCCAGCCGCTCACCACGCACGATGTCGCGGGCCTGGATGCCGCCGGTCCAGATGATCTTGCCGGCGGGAATGACCTGCTGCTGCCCGTCGGCGGTCTGCACCGTCACGCTGTCGGCGGTGGCGCTCATCAGGCGGTGGCCCACCAGGATGTGGATGCCGTACTCGCGCAGGGTGTTCTCGGCCTTCTGCCGCAGCGCGTCGTCCAGCACGGGCAGAATCTTGGGGCCGGCCTCGACCAGGTAAATCTGGATCGGGGGCAGACCGCGCTCGCGGCTGAGCACCTCGGCGCGCTGCGCGAGTTCGGTGACCAGTTCTACGCCGGTCAGGCCCGCGCCGCCCACCACGATGTCGCGGTTGCCCGTGTAGTCGCTGCTGTAGACGCGGTTGATGAAGTTGAAGATTTCATCGGCGTCGCTGAGCTGCTTGAGTTCGGCGGCGTTCTCGGCCAGGCCGGGAATGCGGTAGAAGTTGGTGACGGAACCGAGGCCCACGACCAGCTTGTCGTAGGTCAGCACCCGCCCGTCCTTGAGGGTGACCTCGCGCTCGTCGAGGTTCACGTTCTCGACCTGCGCCTGCTCCAGATGCACGCCGGTGCCGCGCAGCAGCGGCGTCAGCGGCAGGGTCACCGGGGTGTTGTGTGCGGCGGCCTCATGCAGACGGGTTTCAAAGGTGTGGTAGGCGTTCTGCTCGACCAGCAGGGCTTCCAGACCGGGCGTGGGTTTGAGCTTGGTGGCTACCGCGAGGCCCGCGTAACCAGCACCGAGAATCAGGGTCTTCATGCAAACACTCCTGTGAACGAATTCACGAGTAGGCTCCGGGGCAGACTCTGCCCACAAAACCGCCGGGGGTTGCCTCCCGGCCCGTGACAACAGCGTACACCTTACACCAATCCGGTCTGTCACCCTCCACACTGCCGCCCTCCCGTGGGGAAAGAGGCAGATGACCCTGGTGCGGGCGCGGTTTTGCCGCAAAAGGCGTCCCCACCACCCGGGTGAGGACGCCAGGAAGAACTGGGGGTCAGAGCGGGCTGAAGACGAACTTCTCGCTGGTGCCGCCGCGCAGGACGCTCTCGGTATGTTCACCGAGGTATATCTCGCCGGTGATGGCTTCCAGCGCGCCCCACACTGCGCCTAGCGTGAAGGTGCATTTGCGGTCGCTGCCCAGGGCTTCGCCGGCCAGGCAGACGGTGTCCTGCATCTCGATGACGATGTTCTCGCCCTCGCGGTAGGACCGGGTGACGGCGGCCAGGCAGGTGCCGTCCCTGCCGATGGCGGCGTTGAGCAGGGGCGCGACCTGCTCGACCGGCACGTTGCTGCCGGTCAGGCCGAGGCTCTGGACCAGGTCGCGGCCCCGCACCTTCCCGGCGCGGGTAAAGACCACGGCGGCACCGTCTGTGCCGAGGGTGTCCTCGACGCCGACGATCACGGCCTTGAAGCAGACGATGGAGTTGAAATCCCCCAGGGTGGGGCGCAGCGGCTGGGTGGTGGTGGCGGTCATGGACGTCCTCCGGGGATACAGGGTGGCAAGCAGGTCTCTGAGGGAAGGGGGTGGGGGGCCAGCGTGGCCTGGGGACATCCGGTTACAGGATGTTGGCGACACCTTCGGCAGTGTCGCGGGCTTCCATGTGCAGCAGGCCCAGGTTCATGCCGGTGGGAGCCACCACGGCCAGCACGCCCTTGTTGCCCGCCGCGTAGATGTACACCTGGCCCTGGGCACCGCTCACGCTCATGTCGGTCAGGGTGCCCGAGCCGAGGGTGTCGTTGATGCGCTTGCCCAGGCCCAGCGCGGTGGCGGCCATCGCGGCGACGCGGTTGGCGTCGGTGCCGTCGCTCATGGTCTGGGCGATGGGCAGGCCGTCCACAGTGGCGACCAGCGCGCCGCGCAGTTCGGGCATGGCGCTGCGCAGGTTGGTGAGGGTGGCGTTGAGGCGGTCTTGCTTGCTGAGGGTCGCGGTCATGGTGAGGTCCTTTCGGGGTGCCCGGTCAGGGCTAGGCGTGAGAGGTGAGGGTGAGTTCCAGCAGCCGGGCCAGCAGGTGCCGGGCCTGTGCGGGGTTGGTGGCGTCCAGGCCCACAACTTGCTGCTCCGGCAGGTCGAAGTACAGGGCCACGTCGGCGGGCTGCCACACGCGCGGCTGATCCTGCCGGGTCACGCCGACCAGGAAGGGCACCGGGATGCGGCTGGTGATGAATTCCAGGATGTTGCGGGCGTGCCCGAAGTCCTGCGGGCGGTCCCCGGCCACAAGCAGTACCAGGCCGAGTGCTCCTTCGCACAGCACCTCCCACATGAAGCTGAAGCGGTCCTGGCCGGGCGTGCCATAGAGGTGGAGGTCCTGCCCATCCAGGTGCAGGGTGCCGAAATCGAAGGCGACGGTGGTGCTCTGCTTGCCGATGTCCTCGCTGGCCTCGGCCTCGGTGGCGATGACGGGGGTCTGGGAGAGCGTCTGGACGAAGGTGGTCTTGCCCGCGCCTACCGGGCCGGACACTACGAGTTTGAGGGGAGCCTGGGGAAGAGTCATGATCGGGATGTTCCGGCCAGCCGGCGCAGGGCACCAAGCAGGCGGTGGACGAGAGGGGCGGTGGCGGGGGACGGGGACGCCGGGAACACGTCCGCCGTGTGGGGCGTTTCCAGGGCGAGGGATACGGAGACCGGCTGGGGCCGGGCCGCCCGCAGCGGGGCGATCAGGTCCACGGCGCGCAGGCGGTGCAGCGCCACCTGCACGTCGCGTTCGGTCTGACCCACCTGCCGGGCCAGTTCCGCGGCGCTGGCCCCCTGCGCCAGATGCGGCTGGAACAGTGCCCACGCCGCCGCCAGCGAGGGCGGCACGGCCAGGCGGCCTGGGGCGGGCAGGAAGCGGGTATCGGGGTGAGGCAACTGGTCCAGGGGAATGGACGCCCCGGCAAACTCTTGAAGCGTTTCCACCAGCGGCAGTACGTAGGAACTGGGCAAGGGTTCCGGGAAGTCCTCGCGCTGAAACTCGAAAGCCCCCCGACCCTGAAGGTGCAGTTCCCGCAGGATGTTCCGTACCTGCGCCTGCTCCCGCACCAGAAAGCCGTCCACATAGAGCGCACGGAGTTGTCCATGGGTCAACGTCAGTTCCAGCGTGTGGCCCTGGTAAGCCTCATGAAAAAACAGGGTGCCGGTCTGGGGCTTGAGAACTCTTGCCAGATCGGTGAGCGCGTGGTGTTCGAGGTCACCGAAGAGGGCCATATCAACTCCTTTCTGGGACGGGAACGAGGGCTTGAACAGGGCTGACCGGCAGGTTGCCGGCGACGGAGGCTGGCCCTGCTGTGAAAAACCGTACACGGACAGAAATCACGATTTTGTCACGTTTTATTGCATGGATTGAGCCGGACTTTTGGCTTGTGGGCAGCAAAAATACCGTCTGTCACGGTATTTTCTTTGGTTTTAAGAAATATGTTTGATGTTGAGAGATATAGCCGGGTGCCTTCCTCACCGGAGAGGAGTCCTGGCGAACGTTCCGGGGCTTTTCCTGCCTGCCTGCGCCCTGGCCTGTTTCGTGCTTGAATGGAAGCTGTAACCACAACCTACAGGCACGCCGCGCCCACCGGGTCCGGCGTCTCACCGCACACGCCCCCAGCCCGGAGGTTGAACATGCAGGAGAGGAACCGCCGCCCCGTCCCCCCCAGATGGACCCCGCTCAGCGGAGGCCAGCGATGAACGTCACCGTGACCGTCAATGGCCGGGCCTACACCCGTGACGTGGAACCCCGCACCCTGCTGGTGCATTTCCTGCGGGAGGACCTGGGCCTGACCGGCACGCACGTGGGCTGCGACACCAGCCAGTGCGGGGCCTGCACCGTCCACCTGAACGGCGACGCGGTCAAGAGCTGCACCGTCCTCGCCGTGCAGGCCGACGGCCAGAGCGTCACCACCATCGAGGGCATGGGCACCCCCGCCGACCTGCACCCCCTCCAGGCGGGCTTCTGGGAGAAACACGGCCTCCAGTGCGGCTTCTGCACCCCCGGCATGATCATGAGCGCCGCCGAACTCCTCAGGCACAACCCCGACCCCAGCGAGGAAGAGATCCGCCACCACCTCGAAGGCAACTACTGCCGCTGCACCGGCTACCACAACATCGTCCTCGCCGTGCAGCAGGCGGCGGGAGCGATCCGGGAGGCGGCGGGGGCGGGGCAGGCGGCGGACGACTAATAGGACGCGGGAAGCGGTGCGCGGTAGGCAGGAAAAGCTCTTCACCGCGTACCGCGCACTCCCCGGGAGGGAACCCAATGACCGAATCCAGACCCGACAAATACATGGGCCAGGCCCTCAAGCGCAAGGAGGACCCGCGCTTTATCACCGGGACCGGGCAGTACACCGATGATTTCGTGCTGCCGGGGATGCTGCACGCGGCGATGGTCCGCAGTCCCTACGCCCACGCGCGCATCACGAACATCGACCGGAGCAGTGTGGAGGGGTTGCCCGGCGTAGTGGCCGTGCTGACCGGCGAGGACGTGGAGGCGGCGGGGGTCGGCCCCATTCCGGTGGGGTGGTTGCTGCCCGAGCTGAAGGTGCCCGCGCACCACGCCATCGCGCGGGGCGAGGTGAACCACGTCGGGGACATCGTGGCGGCGGTGGTTGCCGAGACGCGGGCGCAGGCGGAGGACGCGGCGGCGCTGCTGGCGGTGGACTACGAGCCTCTGTCCTCCGTTGCGCTGGGGAGTGCCGCGCTGGAGGAAGGCGCGCCCCAGGTCCACGACGACGTGCCCGGCAACGTCGCCTTCCAGTGGGAAATCGGGGATGAGGCCGCGCTGCAAGGGGCGTTCAACCGGGCGCACAAGACGGTGAAGGTGCAACTTCGCAACCACCGCCTGATTCCCAACGCCATCGAGCCGCGCGCCTCGCTGGCGCAGTTCACGCCCGCCAGCGGCGAATATCTGCTCTACACCACCTCGCAGAACCCGCACATCCACCGCCTGATTCTGGCGGCCTTCGTGATGGGCATTCCCGAACACAAGCTGCGCGTGATCAGCCCGGATGTGGGGGGCGGCTTCGGCTCCAAGATCTTCCAGTATCAGGAAGAGGTGATCGTGCTGCTGGCCGCGCAGAAGCTGGGCAAACCGGTGAAGTGGGCCGCCCGCCGCAGCGAGAGCTTCGTGTCTGACATGCAGGGCCGCGACCACCAGTCCGTGGCTGAGCTGGCGGTGGACGAGAACGGCAAGATGCTGGGCCTGCGCGTGAATACGGTCGCCAACCTGGGCGCGTACCTGACCCTCTTCGCACCCGCCGTGCCGACCTATCTCTACGGCACGCTGCTCAACGGCGTGTACAAGTTCCCTGCCATTCACGCCAAAGTCACCGGCGTCGTCACCAACACCATTCCGGTGGACGCCTACCGCGGCGCGGGCCGACCCGAGGCCACCTACCTGATCGAGCGCACCGTGGACGTGATGGCGCACGAACTGGGGATGGACCCGGCCGAGTTCCGCCGCATCAACTTCATCGGGCCGGACGAGTTCCCGTACCAGACGCCCGTCGCGCTGGTCTACGACTCCGGCAACTACGAACCCGCCCTCGACAGGGCGCTGGAGATGATGAACTACGCGGACCTCCGCGCCGAGCAGGAACGGATGAAGGGCACGAACAAAATCCTGGGTATCGGCCTGATTTCCTACCTGGAAGCCTGCGGCCTGGCCCCCTCCGCGCTGGTCGGGCAACTGGGGGCGCAGGCGGGGCAGTGGGAAAGCAGCCTGGTGCGCGTCCACCCCACCGGCAAGGTCGAGCTGTACACCGGCTCGCACAGCCACGGCCAGGGCCACGAGACGGCCTTCCCGCAGATCGCCGCCGACGAACTCCAGATTCCCATCGAGGACATCGACCTGATTCACGGTGACACGGGCCGGATGCCCTACGGCTGGGGCACCTACGGCTCGCGCTCGGCGGCGGTGGGCGGCTCCGCGCTCAAGATGGCCCTGGGCAAGATCACCGCCAAGGCGAAAAAGATCGCCGCGCACCTCCTCGAAGTCTCCGAGGAGGACGTGGAGCACGAGGGCGGCGTTTTCCAGGTCAAGGGCGCGCCGGGCCAGCAGAAGACCTTCTTCGATGTGGCGCTGATGGCGCACCTCGCCCACAACCTCCCGGAAGGCATGGAGCCGGGGCTGGAAGCCACCGCCTTCTACGACCCCAAGAACTTCGTGTATCCCTTCGGCACCCATATCGCGGTGGTGGAGATCGACACCGACACCGGCAAGGTCAGTCTGCGCGCCTACGGCTGCGTGGACGACTGCGGCCCCCTGATCAACCCGCTGATTGCCGAGGGCCAGGTGCACGGCGGCATCGCGCAGGGAGCCGGGCAGGCCCTCTGGGAGGAGGCCGCCTACGACGAGGACGGCAACCTGCTCGCCGGGACTTTCATGGAGTACGCCGTCCCGCGCGCCGACGACCTCCCGCACTTCCAGACCGACCACACCGTCACCCCCAGCCCCCACAACCCCCTGGGCGTCAAGGGCATCGGTGAGGCCGGCACCATCGCCAGCACCGCCGCCGTCGCCAACGCCGTCATGGACGCCCTGTGGCACGAGTGCCGTATCCCGCACCTCGACATGCCCTACACCAGCGAGAAGGTGTGGAGGGCGATTCGGGAGGCGCGCGGCGGGGGGATGGGGCAGGCAGCGGACGACTGATAGGGCGCGGGAAGCGGTGCGCGGTGCGCAGGAAAAGCCTTTCACCGCGTACCGCATACCGCGCACCGCGTACTTTCCGGAGGGATTCATGTACCCAGCCAATTTCGACTACCAGAAAGCCGCCACCGTCGCCGAGGCGCTCGCGGTGATGGCAGCCAATCCGGACGTGAAAGTGATTGCGGGCGGGCACTCGCTGCTTCCGGCCATGAAGTTGCGGCTGGCGCAGCCGCCCGCGCTGCTCGACGTGTGGGGCATCGAGGAGCTGAAGGGCATCCGGCGCGAGGGGGACACCTTCGTGGTGGGGGCGATGACCACCCACGCGGATGTGCTGCGCTCCGAACTGCCGCTGTTCCCGGAAGTCGCCTATGAGGTGGGCGATCCGATGGTGCGCAACCGGGGCACCATCGGCGGCTCGCTGGCGCACGCCGACCCCAGCGCGGACTACCCGGCGGCGGCCCTCGCGCTGGGCGCGGAGTTCGTGATTCGTGGCCCGGAGGGTGAGCGAGTCGTTCCCGCCGACGAGATGTTCGTGGGCATGTTCGAGAGCGCGGTGCAGCCCGGCGAACTCCTCACGCATATCCGCATTCCCGCGCAGGTGCAGGCGAGCGCCTACGAGAAGTTCAAACACCCGGCCAGCCACTACGCGATTGTGGGCGTGGCCGTCGTCCGTGACGCGAACGGCCAGATTCGCGCCGCCTACACCGGGGCGGGCGAGAAGGCCGAGCGGCTGCACAAGCTGGAGGAACGCCTGAACAGCGGGCAGCCGGTCGGCACCGGACTGGTCGAGTCGGCGGGCCTCCTTGGGGACCGTTTCGCCAGCCCGGAATACCGCGCGCATCTGGTGGACGTGCTGGCGGCGCGGGCGGCGGCGAGGGTCTAGGGGAGCCGTCAGCTTTCAGCGGTCAGCCATCAGCAAAAAGAGAAGGGGGCCACTCCAGCCGGAGCTGCCCACCTTCCCCTAACGCCTAGCGCCTCATCCCTAAGCCCTGATACGGATTCCGTCCAATTCCTGAACAGTCGGGAGGGCACCGCCTGTTCATCCATCTCCCGAAATCCGCCCTTGTTCCTTCTCCCTCTGGTCGGATTTCCGGGTGTTTTCAACACCCTTCAATCGGAATCAGTATTACTCGTGCATCCCCGCCACATGCGCGTGGCCGTGTTCGAGTTCCTCAGCGGTGGCGTCGCGCACGCTCTTTACGGTCACGTCGAAGTCGAGGACCTGTCCGGCGAGCGGCGGGTTGAAGTCCACCTGCACCTGGTCACCCTCAATGCCGACGACCGTGAAGGGCAGGACGCTGCCGTCTTCGGCCTGGGCGTAGTAGGTCTGGCCGATCTCCGGCTCGTCGTCGAAGTCGCTGCGGTCCAGGGCCTCCGTGTTGTCCTCGTCGCGCTCGCCGTAGCCTTCCTCGGGCTGGACGGTGACGTGCAGGCTGTCCCCGGCCTTCTTGCCTTCCAGGGCCTTTTCCAGGCCGGGAATGATGTTGCTGTGGCCGTGCAGGTACGCCAGCGGGTCGCCCGGCTCGCTGCGGTCCACGACCTCGCCGTCCACCTTGAGCACGTAATCGAGTTCGACAACCTTGTCCTGCGTGATGTTCATGTCTGTTCTCCGTTCGGTGGGGGTGTGGGGGATGGCATCCGCATGCGCGTGGCCGTGTTCGAGTTCCTCGGGGGTGGCGTCGCGCACGCTCTTCACGGTCACGTCGAAGTCGAGGACCTGTCCGGCGAGCGGCGGGTTGAAGTCTACCTGTATCTGCTCCCCTTGCACGGCGACCACCGTGAAAGGAAGCACGCTGCCATCTTCAGCCTGGGCGAAGTAGGTTGCGCCGACCTCAATCTGGTCGTCAAAGTCACTGCGGTCAAGCGTCTCCGTATTGTCCTCGTCGCGCTCGCCGTACCCCTCTTCAGGCTGGACCGAGACATGGAGGCTGTCTCCGGGTTTTTTGCCTTCCAAGGCCTTTTCCAGCCCCGGAACGATGTTGCCGTGCCCTTGCAGATACACCAGCGGTTCACCCGGCTCGCTGCGGTCCACGACCTCGCCGCCGACCTTGAGCACGTAGTCGAGTTCAACCACCTTGTCCCGAGTGATGTTCATGTCTGTTCTCCGTTCGGTGAGAGCTGGCGGAATCTCGGGCTTGCCCCAGAAGTCTACCCTCTCATGCCGGGGTGAACGGGGCGGGGCGTGACTTGCCTTAACGAAGCGAGAATGCCCCCCCTCCTGCCAGGAGACTGCCGCCAGGGGCCTATGCTGCCCGCATGCTGCCCAACCGTCCCGACTTCCCCATGCACGTCAGCGTCGAGCAGGCGCGGGAGATGCTGGCCGCGCTGCTGCCTGCGCCCGGCACCGAGATCGTTCCGCTGGGCCAGGCCCGCGGGCGCACCCTGGCCGCCGACCTCGCCGCGAGGGTCAGCCACCCCAGCGCGACCGAAAGCGCCCTGGACGGTATCGCTGCCCGCGCGGCCGACACCCTGACCGCTGCGGCTGCCGCGCCCGTGCGTCTGCGCGTGGTGGGGGAGAGCCGCGCTGGCGTGCCTTTTGGGGGAACGGTCGGCCCCGGTGAGTGCGTCCGGATCTACACCGGGGCACCCCTGCCGCGGGGAGCGGATGCCATCTGCCCGGTCGAGCAGCTCAGCGAGGATGGTCCCGATCACGTCCTCCTCGCCCGGCCCGCCAGCCCCGGCGACGTGCGGCACGAGGGGGGGGACTTCCGCAGCGGAGAGGTCGTGTTGCGCGCGGGGCAGCCCTTCACGCCGCCCCGTGTGGCACTGGCGGCGGCCCTGGGCCATGCGGAGGTGCCCGTGCGCGGCCGCCTGCGCGTCGCGCTGCTCTCGACCGGCGACGAGGTGGTCGAACCCGGCCTTCCCCTGCGGCCCGGCCAGGTGTACGACAGCAACCGCTTCGGCCTGCAAGCCATGCTCGAAGAATGCGGGTGCGAGGTGCTGGCCCTGGGCCACGCCCCCGACAGCCCCGAGGCCCTGACGGGGGCCATCGCGGCGGCGGGCGGGGCGGACGTGCTGCTGACGAGCGGGGGCGTCAGCATGGGCAAATACGACTTCATGCGCGACCTGCTGCTGGAGCGGGGAAAGGTCGCCTTCTGGAAGGTGCGGATGCGGCCCGGTGGCCCCGCGCTGCTGGGCGGCTGGAACGGCCTCCCGGTATTCGGCCTGCCGGGCAACCCGGTCAGCAGCCTGGTCGTGTTTCAGGTCATCGTGCGCCCTGCCCTGACCGGGCAACCCGTGCAGACGCTCCGGCTGCGGGCCGCCACACCCTTTCGGGGCCTGCCTGACAAGATGGCCTTCTGGCGCGGGATTCTGCGCGAGGGGCAGGTGCACGACTACGGCAAACAGGGCAGCGGCGTCCTGCGCTCGCTGAGTGAGGCCAACGCGCTGGTGGTGGTGCCGGAGGGCGGGGCCGTGCGGGCAGGGGAGGATGTGGACGTGGTGTTGCTGTAGGGCGGCCAGCTTCCAGCCACCAGCGACCAGCAAAAGCCACCTGAGCCTCAGCGGAGGCGGCTTTTTGCTGGCGGCTGACGGCTGGAAGCTGGCCGCCCTACAGCAACGCCCGGTGGTCCGCCAGCATGCAGCGGTCCTGAATCACGTCGATGCCGCGCTCGGTCAGGGCGCGGGCGGTGGCCTCGTCGCGGATGCCCTGCTGCATCCACACCACCCTGGGCAGGGGCTGCATGTTCAGGATGTCCGCGAGGTGGTCGCGCACCTTGTCGCTGCGGCGGAAGATTTCCACCACGTCCACGGGCGTGCCGATCTCGGCCAGGGTGGAGACGGCCTTGTGGCCGAAGAAGCTCTCGCCGCGGGCGGCCAGCGCCGGGTTCACGGGGATGATGGTATAGCCCTGGCGGTGCATGTACTCGGGGACGTAGTAGGCGGCCTTCATCGGGTCGTGATGAAAGCCCACCACGGCGATGACCTTGTTGTCAGTCAGGACGCGCAGCACGTCCGCGGTCTGCTGCAATTTCGTCATGCGTTCCTCCCCAGGCCCGCGAAAGCGCTGCGGGCGGCGTCCAGCGTGGCGTTCAGTTCGGTGTCGGTGTGGGCGGCGCTCACAAAAATGCTCTCGAATTGCGAGGGTGCCCAGTAGATGCCCCGCGCGAGCAGGCCCTGGAACCAGGCGGCGAAGGCCTGGGTGTCGCTGCGCGCCGCGTCCGTGTAGGTGCGGAGGGAGCCGTCGGGCGCATCCTGAAAAAAGGCCGTCAGCATCGAGCCGATGTGGTTCACGCTGAGGGGCACGCCCGCCGCCCGCGCCGCCGCGCTCAGGCCCCCCGCCAGCGCCGAGGTGTACGCCTCCAGCCGCGCGTAGAGGCCGGGGTCCCCCTCCAGCACCTCCAGCGTGGCGAGGCCCGCCGCCATCGCCAGCGGGTTACCGCTCAGCGTGCCCGCCTGGTACACCGGCCCCTGCGGGGAGACGAAATCCATCACGTCCGCCCGGCCCCCGTAGGCCCCCACCGGCAGACCCCCGCCGATGATCTTGCCCCAGCAGATCAGGTCGGGTGTCAGGCCCAGCAGGCCCGTCGCGCCGCGCAGCGAGAGGCGGAACCCGGTCATCACCTCGTCGGCAATCAGGAGCGCACCCCTCTCACGGACGCGGTGCAGGGCGGCCAGGAACTCCGGCGTGGGCAGCAGCACGCCCGCGTTGCCCACCACCGGCTCGAAAATCACCGCCGCGATTTCATGGCCGCGCTCCGCCAGCAGGGCGTCCAGGGCCGCCGGGTCGTTGTACTCGCTCACCAGGGTCAGGCGGGCGTATTCCTCGGGCACGCCCGCGCTGCTGGGGGCCGAGGTGCCCAGCGCCCCTTCCGCGTTCGTCAGCAGCCCGCTGCCCGCCTCCACCAGCAGGCCGTCGGCGTGGCCGTGGTAGTTGCCCCGGAACTTCACGATGAACTTGCGCCCGGTAAAGCCCCGCGCCAGCCGCAGCGCGCTCATGGTGGCCTCGGTGCCGCTGTTCACGAAGCGCACGCGGTCCACGCCGGTCAGGCGCGTGACCGTCTCGGCCAGGCGCACCTCACCCTCGCCTGGCGCGCCGAAACTGGTGCCGCGCGAGAGGGCTGTCGCAATCGCCTCGCGCACCGCCGGGTGGTCGTGGCCCAGAATCATCGGCCCCCAGGACCCGATGTAGTCCAGCAGGCGGTGGCCGTCCACGTCGGTCAGGTACGCCCCGTGCGCCTCGCGGATAAAGCGCGGGGTGCCGCCCACGCTCCGGAAGGCGCGTACCGGGCTGTTCACGCCGCCAGGTGTCACGGCCCGCGCACGGGCAAACAGCGCCTCCGACTGGGTGGTGGAAGGGAGAATCTGGGTCGTCATGCCGCCCACCTTACGGCAGCCTGATGAGGGCACGCGGGAAGGGAAGCGACACTTCTGGGGGCAGCGCCCGCCTGCTCCAGGTGGAAACAGCAGGGGAGGCGAGATCGTTCGCGTTCCCCTGCTGGCCGCTGGCGGCTGGTCCGCTGACCGCTCCCTACAACCCCAGCAGCCCCAGCGCCGCCGTCTCGGTCAGCCTCGCGCGGTAGGGGGCGACCAGGGCCTGTTCCTGGGGCGTGGCCGTCTGCACCGTGGTGTTCAGGTCGGGGAGGCGGCCACGCTGGAGGGCCTCGGCGGCGCGGCTGAAGTCCACGTTGGGCACGCCCAGGGAGCGGTTCACGGCGCTGCGGACGGCGGCGTACCGCTCCAGGCTCATGCCCTCGCGGGCCAGGGCGGCGGCCTGCGCCTGCCGGGCGTTGCCGATAGCGGTTCCGGCGTCGCCCAGCACGCGCACGATGGTCAGCACATTGGGCGTCTGCCCGTTCTGGATGTCGGTCCAGACCTGCTGGAGGTTGGTGAAGTGCGTGCCCAGCGAATCGCGGATGGCCCCGCGCACGCGCACGAACCGCTGCACGTCGGCCTGGGAGAGGGGCGCGTTCACGTTGCCGGTGGGGGCGGGGGGGGTGGCGGTGCTGCCGCCGGTCTGGGTCTGCGTTTGTGTCTGGGCGGGGGCGCGCCAGGATTCCAGGAAGGTGCGGGCGGGCTGAATCACCAGGAACCAGGCCAGGGCACCCAGCACCACCAGCACCAGCAGGCTGCCGCCCCCGCACCCCAGGCAACCGCAACCGGGTCCACGTCGTCTCATGCCCCCAGGGTACGCGGGGAGGCGGAAGGAAGTTCCCGGCAGTCGCGGGCGGGCCAGGGCAGGCCGGCCGGGGACAGGTTGACAGGGGCGACAGCCGCGCCCTTAAATACGGATGTTTTCCCGCTCGACAGCCTATGGTCCCGTGGTTTCGTCCGTCTGCGCCCTGCCCGCGCGGCTGCCGCCCCTTTTCCTTGCTGGAGGCCCCATGACCGGTACACTGCCCCGCCCCGCTGCCCGCCCTGTCCGCGCGCTGACGCTGCTCGCCTGCGCCCTGGCCCTTGCCAGTTGCGGTGGGCCAATCACGCCCGCCGAGACGCGCCCGCAGGACACCCGCACCTTCAAGGCCACCGACCCGGCGACCACCGCCCTGGCCGGGGCGACCCTCTACAAGGGGCAGTATGCGGGCATCCAGGGGCCGGCCAGTTACCTGATCGAGGTGCCCGACAACTGGAACGGCACGCTGGTGATGTACGCGCACGGCTACGCGGGCACGGGCGAGAACCTGACGGTTGCCCCACCCTCCATCCGCCAGTATCTGATTGCTCAGGGGTACGCCTGGGCCGCCAGCAGCTACTCGGCCAACTACTACGACGTGCGCGCCGGGGTGGAGGACACCAACGCGCTGGCCCTGGCCTTTGGCAAGCTGACCGAGGGCAAGTACCGGACACCGGACAAGTACCTGATCATGGGCGTCTCGATGGGCGGCCACATCGCCGGGGCCGCCGTGGAAAAGGAGACGCTCGCCACCGAGCAGAGCAAGGTGAACTACGCCGCCGCCCTGCCCCTGTGCGGCGTGATGGACGAGGAATACGAGTTTCAGTGGCTGGGCGACTACACCACGGCCGCCGCGCAACTGGCCGGGCTGGGCGCGCGCAGCTACCCGCAGAGCGACTACCAGGCCCTGCTGCCCGACATCAAGGCGGCGCTGTTCAGCGACACCACGACCAGCCAGACTGACCCCTACTGGCAGGAAAATGAGGGCCAGGGGGCCAAGCTGCGCGAGATTGCCCGCCGCCTGACCGGGGGGGACCGGCCCGTGTTCGAGCTGGGGTTCCGCCTCGGGGCCTACCAGAATGCGGTCTTCAGCACGGGCGGCTCGGATGGGACACTGAACGGCGTTCTGAACAAGAACTTCTACGGCAACAAGGACACCGTCTACCGCTGGACCGACGGCCCCACCCCCACGCCCGCCGAGGTGGCCTTCAACGCCGCGATTCTGCGCGGGAGCGCCAACCCGAACGCGAATGCGGCCCGGCCGGGCGGTCTGCGCTGGCTGCCGCGCGTCAATGGCGAATTCAGCGTGCCCGTCCTGACCATGCACACGCTGGGCGACCTCTACGTGCCCTTCCGGCATCAGCAGCTCTACCGGCTGGCCGCCCAGGCGAACGGCAACGGCGACCGTCTGGTGCAGCGGGCCATCCGCGCGGGCGGGCACTGCGAGTTCACCGGCCCGGAAGTCGTGGAGGCCTTCAACGACCTCGTGACCTGGCAGAAAACCGGGGTCAAACCCGCCGGGGACGACGTGCTGAACGCCGCGGCCGTGGCCGATCCCAACTACGGCTGCCGCTTCACCCGCGGCGTGCGAACCGGGGTGGCCGCCTGCCCGCCCACCCCCTGAACATGTAGGACCCGACACCAACTAAAGGAAACCTTCTCGGCAGGGCGGCGGGGAACGGGGTAGGGTCAACCTGTTCCCCCTATTGCGTTGAACAGGAGATGATTCATGCCTAAACCACACCTTCTGCTGCTGTCCGCCCTGACCCTCGCTGGCGTTTCTGTCGCCCACGCCGACCTCGCGGACGTGAGAAAGAGCGGCGAGCTGCGCGTCGTGATGAGCGGCGAGTATCCCCCCTTCTCGCAACCGGCCCCCGACGGCTCGCTGACCGGCTTCGACGCCGATGTGGCGCGCGAAATTGCCCGGCGGCTGGGGGTCAAGGCGCGGCTGATCAAGGCCGAGTTCCCGTCGATCATCGCGGGCTTGCAGGCCGGGCAGTTCGATATCGCGGTGGCCTCCCAGAGCAAGACGCCCGAGCGCGAGCGGGCCGTGGATTTCCTGAGCAAGCCCTACTACTACGACGGCTTCCAGCTGTTCGTGCCTGCCAGCTCGGCGGCGAAGAACCTGGCCGGGCTGGGCGGCAAGCCCGTGGCCGTGGCGCAGGGCACCGTATTCGAGAAGTTCCTGCGTGAGCAGAAGTACCCCAATGTCGCCACCTACAGCGGCGAGCAGGAAATCTTCCTGGCGCTGGGGGCCGGGCGTGCGGCGGGCATGATCACCACGCGCACCGTGGGCAGCGTCGCCATCAAGAACGGGCAGAAGCTGAAGCCCGCCGGCCCGGTACTCCAGCAGGACAACCCCTACATCACCCTGGGCAAGAACCAGCCGCAGCTCAAGGCCGCCGTCGAAAAGGCGCTGGCCGCCATGCGCGCGGACGGCACGCTCAAGCGTCTGAGCCTCAAATACCTGGGCGCGGACATCACGGTGCCCACCAAATAAGAGCCGACCGGGGAAGACAGGCCGTGCGACTCCCCGCGCGGTCTGTTTTGCTGTGGCGCGCAAGCAGCCAGGAGCAGGCACGCTGGCTCCGACCGAGGAGGAAAAACGATGCAGGATGTCTTTACGCCCGAAGCCTTGCGGGCGCTGTGGCGCGGCGCGCAACTGACGCTCTCGCTGACGCTGCTCGCCAGCGTGTTCGGCCTGCTGCTGGGACTGGTGGCCGGGCTGGGGCGGATGTCGCGCCTGGCCCCGCTGCGCCTGCTGGCGGGTGCCTACATTGAGATTTTCCGGGGCACACCGCTGCTGGTGCAACTGTTCTTTCTGTTTTTCGCCCTGCCGCAACTGACCGGGGTGAGCCTGCCCGCCTTCAACACGGCGGTGTTGGGGCTGAGTCTCTTTGCAGGGGCCTACGCCGCCGAGATCATCCGGGGCAGCCTGAACGCGGTGGACCGGGGCCAGGTGGACGCGGCGCGGGCGCTGGGCCTGACGCCGCTGCAAACGCTGCGGCTGGTGCTGATTCCGCAGGCGGCCCGCACCGCCGTCCCTGCGCTGGGCAACCAGTTCATCGGGCTGCTCAAGGATTCCAGCCTCGCCAGCGTCATCACGGTCTCGGAGCTGCTGCTGACCACGCGCGGATTGGTGTCCATTACCTACCAGCCGGTGCCGCTGTACCTGGCCGTCGCCCTGATCTATTTCCTGCTGTCCAATGTGGCGGCGCGGCTGTTCCGGCTGCTGGAACGCCGCCTGAACCGGCCTTACCGGACCAGCGCAGCCTGAGCCTCACGGCAGGTGGGCTTCCCCGCCATGCAGAACGGTCACCAGCGCCAGCCCGCCTTCCAGACTCGCCCTGACCGGGCCGCCCGCCGCCTCGTTGCTGACCGTCCACCCGCTGCCCAGCGGCACGTCGGCTCCCGCGAGGGGCCAGCGCACGCCGGTCAGGGTCAGGCCGCGCAGGTCGCTCAGGGCCAGCACGCTGAGGGTCGCGCCGGGGGGGAGGTCCAGGGCCACCGCCGCACCCGGCAGCAGCGGTTGCCCACTCTCGTCGCCGCTGTGCAGGACGACGTGGAGGCCCTCCCGCGCGAGGCGTACGCCGCCCAGCACCAGCGCCGCCGCATGGTCGAAGCGGCCACCGAAGGCCCCCAGGAAGACCAGCCGGGTCGCGCCCCGCTCGCGGGCCAGCCGCACGGCCAGTTCCGCGTCCGTCTCGTCCTTGGCGGTCGGGTGAACCTCGCGCGGGACCTCCAGGCTCAGCCCGCCCGAGGAATCGAAGTCGCCCACCCAGGCGTCTACCGGCACGCCCAGCGCCGCCGCGTGCCGTGCCCCGCTGTCGGCGGCCACCACGAAGTCGGGGCGGGGGAGGGCCAGCAGCGCGGGCGTCGGCACCAGCCGCCCGCCGACCAGAATCCAGGCCGTCACGCCGTCTCCCGGTCGTCGGGGAGCGTCAGCACGCGTGCTGGGTCCACCGTCAGGCGCAGCCTTCCCCCGCAGATGTCCGCCGCCTCGCGCGGGCTGAGGTGCAGCGTGAGGGGACCGAGGGGGTGGCCCACCATCACCTCCGTCCCGGTGTCGGTGGTCTGCCGGGCCGTGACGGGGAAGGCTTCCCCCTCGCCCAGCCGCACGGCGTCCTCGGGAATGAGGCGGGCGGTGCCGCCGGGGCCGGGCAGCACGTTGGCGTGTCCCAAGAAGGCGGCCACCCACGCCGTCGCGGGCCGCGCGAAGACCTCCCCCGCCGCGCCCACCTGCACCAGCCGGCCCGCGCGCATCACCGCCACCCGCGCGGCCACCGCCAGCGCCTCCCGCTGGTCGTGGGTCACGAGCAGCACGCCCGCCCCCAGCCGGGCGAACAGGTCGCGCAGGTCCGCCCGCAGCCGTGCCCGCAGTTGCTCGTCCAGGTTGCTGAGCGGCTCGTCGAGCAGCAGCAGGGGCGAACCCGTTGCCACCGCCCGCGCCAGCGCCACCCGCTGCGCCTGCCCGCCGGAGAGTTCGGTGGTCCGGCGGGCCGCCAGCGCCTCCAGGCCCACCAGCGCGAGGGCCTCGCGCGCCCGCGCCTCCGCCTCAGTCCGCCGCGCGCCACGCATCCGGGGGCCGTAGGCCACGTTGCCCAGCACGCTCAGGTGCGGGAAGAGGGCGTAATCCTGAAACACCAGCCCGACGTGCCGCGCCTCCGGCGGGAGGGCCGTCATGTCCCGGCCCCCGATGCAGACCTGCCCCGCGTCCGGGCGTTCCAGGCCCGCCACGCAGCGCAGCACGGTGCTTTTGCCGCAGCCGCTGGGACCCAGCAGGGCGACGGTCTCGCCTGGGGCGACGCTGAGGGACAGGTCCACCACTGCCGGCACGTTCCCGAAGGCTTTGGCGAGGTGGACCACGCTCAGGGCGTTCACGGGGTCGGTCCGCCCGCGGCCAGCGCCGTGAGGGTCGCGTCCAGCCAGCGCACCACAGCCGGAATCTGGCGCTCCATGTCCTCGGCGTCCAGCGTGCCGCTCTGATCGTTGAGGTAGGCGTAGGCGAGCACCTGGCCGCCGGGGAGTTCCGCGGCCCCCGTCAGCGTGAGGATGCGCCAACCGCTGCCCGCCTTGGCCCCCCAGAACGTCGCGGGGAGCGTGGGGTGGGCGGGTTTGCAGCAGCCGTCCGCGAGCCAGGCCCGGAACAGGCGGCGGATGGTGGGCTTCAGGTCATTGCCGGGCAGGGTCCGGGCCAGCAGGCCCGCGTAGGCCCGTGCGGTGCTGGTGTTCTGCAAGGCGAGTTCCAGCGCGGGGTCGTAGCCCTGACCGTGAAAGTAGCGGTCGAGGGCTGTCTCCACCTGCGGCCCGGTAAGGTCCTGCGCCCGGCGGTTGAGGGCCTGCGCGACCGGCAGACGTTCTTCCAGCGGCAGCGCGGCGTACCGGGCGGCGTCCGTGCCGGGGCGGAACACGTCGGGCAGCAGGCCCGCCTGGGCGGCCCACAACGCCTTGGTGGTGTGCAGAATGTGGGTGCAGGCGCTCAGGGCGGCCACGGCGCGCGCCACCCGCTCGGGGCCGGCCGCCAGGTGCAGGATGTCGCTGGCGGTGTTGTCGCTGCGCACCAGCGCGAAGCGGGCGAGTTGCTCCAGCGTGTTGCGGCCCGCCGGATACCGCTCGATGCTGCGCCGCCCCGGCGTCGTTTCGAGCTGCGTACCCAGCGTGAGCCTTCCGGCGTCCACCTCCTGCAAGGCCGCCCGCACCACCAGCGACTTGAAGGCGCTCGCCAGCGGGTGCAGGGCGTCCACGTCGCCCAGCCGCACGTCCCGCAGGGGCTGGCCGTCCGGGCCGTACACGGCCGCGTAAAAGGCCACCCGGCCCGTGACGCCGTCCGGCAGGGGCCGCGCGGGGACCGAGGACAGGAAGGGCCGCGGGCCGCCTGCTGGGTCGGGCGCTTCCTGGCAGGCCAGCGCCGGGGCTTCCGTCAGGCCGGGCGGGAGGGGAGCCGGCGTGCCGAGGGCACCCGCCGGGGGGCACAACAGGAGGAGGGCCAGGGCCGCCGGCCAGCGGGCCGCGCGGCGCGGCGCGGGAAGGACGGACACGGGGGGGCGCACCGGGTCATTGTGCCGCGTGCGGCGGGCGGTCACGTCACCTCCCCCTCGCCGCCGTCCAGCAGCGTGAAGCTCAGGCCCGCGAGCAGCAGCAGCACCGTCGCCAGCGCGCATGCCTCGCCCAGGTTGCGTTCGCCGGGGCGGCCCAGCCGCTCGTACAGACCCACGCTGAGGGTGGCCCACTCGGGCCGCGTCAGCACCAGCGTCGCGCCGAACTCGCCCAGTACCGTCGCCAGCGCGAGGGCCGCCCCGCCCCGCAGCGCCGGAAGGGTGAGGGGCAGCGTGACCGTGCGGTGCGCGGCCAGGGCTGTCGCGCCCAGCGTGCGGGCCGCTTCCAGCGTGCGCGGGGGCAGGGCACGCAGCGCGGGCAGCACGCTGCGCGTGACCAGCGGAAACCCCAGCAGCGTGTAGGCCGCGATCAGCATCGGCAGTGTGGCCGAGAGGGCCGGGTAGGCCAGCAGGTAGCCCACCGCCAGGCTGACCGGCGACACCATCAGCGGCAGCAGCGAGAGCAGGTCCAGCGTGCGCGACCGCGCCAGCCACGCGCCCAGGGCGTGCAGCGTGCCCAGCAGGGCGGCCCCGGCCAGGGCCAGCAGCCCGAAGCGCACCGTGTTGCCCAGCAGCAGCGGCGTGTCGGGGTCGGTCAGGACGCCCCGCCAGTAGCCCAGCGTGGGGCCGCCCGACCCCAGCAGGCCGCGGACGACCACCGCCACCAGCGGCCCGAAGCAGATCAGCAGCACCAGCGCCACGAGTGACCACAGCAGCAGCGCCGCTGCGCCCCGCGCCGGGGGAAGGTTATTCGCGGGCACGCCCGTTCCCCCCCGCAGCAGCCGCACGTAGGCCCACGTCGCCGCCAGCGTGAGCAGCAGTTGCCCGGCAATCAGGGCGCTCGCCTCGCTCAGCCGGAGCTGGTAGGCGGTCAGGGTGTAGATTTCCACCTCCAGCGTCGCGTACCGCTCGCCGCCCAGCGCCAGCGGCAGCCCGAAGCTCAGCGCCGAGTACAGGAACACCAGGATGAACCCGGCCATCAGGCCCGGCAACGCCAGCGGCAGCGCCACCGACAGCGCGGCCCGCAGCCCCGAGGCCCCCAGCGTCCGCGCGGCCCCTATCAGGGCAGGGGGCACCCGCGAGAAGCCCCCGTGGGCCAGGCGCACCATTACCGGCAGGTTGAAAAAGAGGTTCCCGAAGATCAGCAGGGCGGGCGTGCCCTCCAGGTCCAGGCCTAGCGGCCCGCTCAGCCAGCCGCGCGGCCCCAGCAGCGCCGTGATGCCCAGCACCGCCACCAGCGTCGGGGTCACGAAGGGCAGCAGCAGCACGCGCAGCAGCGCCCTCTTGCCGGGCACGTCGTAACGGGACAGCAGATAGGCCAATGGCCCCCCGACCGCCAGCGCGAGCAGGGCCGTCCCGCTGGCCTGCCCCAGCGTCCAGCCCAGCCGCCCCAAGAAGTAGGGGTCACGCCAGATGCCCAGGTTCACCCCGCCCTCGGCCAGGGTGCGGCCCAGCGGCAGCGCGAGCAGCAGCCCCAGGAAGAGGAGGGGAGGCAGCGCGAGGAGCCAGCCCCGCAGCGTGGGCGAGAGGGTCATGGCCGAGAGGCGTAGAGCCGGGCCGAACCACCGAGGCTGTGGAGGGACCGCCCCACCCCCACCGCCTCCCGCTTCCCGCGCACCGCGCCCCCTCCTACCGCGCCCGCAGCACGTTGTTGACCCAGGCATCCACCAGCCGCTGCGGGTTGGCGAGGACTTCCGGTTTGACGGCGGGTACCTCCGGCTGCCCGGCGAACCGGAAGACGGGGTCCAGCGGGACGCCGCTCACGGCGGGGTAGACCCACATGCGGGTGGGGATGTCGGCCTGCACGGGCGCACTCAGCATGAAGTCCACGAACTTGCGGGCCAGCTCGGGCTGCTTCGCGCCCCTGAGCACGCCCACGCCTTCGAGCTGCCGGAAGGTGCTGCCGGGCAGGAAGAGGTTGGCGGTGGGCGACTGCGCCGGGAGCTTCCGGGGGTCGTAGCCGTCGGCGTAGAACACCTCGGCGGCGGGGCTGCTGGCGTAGCTCAGCACGATGGGGGAGCGGCCGCCGTTCTTGCTGAAGTCCTTTTCATAGGCGTCCGACCAGCCGCGCGTGACCTTGAGGCCGTTGGCACGCGCCTCGCGCCACCACGCCCACGCGCCCGCCTCGCCGTAGTGGTTTACGGTGGCGAGCAAAAAGGCCAGGCCGGGGCTGCTGGTCGCCGGGGAAGGCACGACGGTCAGCCGGGCATACTGGGGCTTTTTCAGGTCGTCCAGGCTTTTCGGGAGGGGCAGACCTGTCTTCGCCCAGGCGGCCCGGTCGTAGTTCAGCGCCACCAGGCCCCGGTCCACCGTGTTCAGCAGGCCCGCGTCGTCCAGGCGGTCGGCGGCGGGAACACGGGCGAGGTTCGGGGACTTGTACGCCTCCAGAATCCCGGCAGCCCTCGCGCGGGGCAGCAACGTGTTGTCCAGGCCGTACACCACGTCGGCCAGCGGGGCGCGGCGCGTCAGGATGAGGCGGTTGAGCAGTTCCCCGGCGTCGCCACCCTTCACGAAGCGCACGCGGGCATGGTTGGCCTGCTCGAACTGCGCGACCAGCTTCTTATCCACGTCGAAGGAATCGTGGGTGATGACCGTCAGGGTGGTCGGTGCGGGCTGGGCGTGGGCCGCGCCCGCGAGCAGCAGGCCGAGCAGCAGTGCCTTCTTGAACATGACTTGTTTGAACATAAAAAGTCCCCCTCGCGTCACGAAGGGGAGAGGTTGGGGGCATCGGCTCTGGACCGGGTCTGTGGTCTGCCCCGTCACGCTCCCTCCGCCGGTATGACCCGGATCAGGTTCTTTGGGGTGTTTCTCAGCCCATGCCGATGTGGCAGGGGCACCCCCGGTGACGCGGGAGACAGGATAGCAGCGGCGCGGCCCCGCGAGGAGGGGGGACCTCACCGGGGCTGGTGGCCGGAATAAGTCACGCTGGTCAGTGTGACGTTCGGCGGCCAGGCGGGCATCATGGACGGATTCCGGGCAACACCGGGCGGGAGGACCATGTATTCCAGACCACAGGACACCGGACAGGAGGAGCGGGGGCCGCAGCCTGCCCCCGCGCGCCCACGCCGCCCACCGCGCGTCTGGCTGATTCTGGGCCTCGTGCTGGTGGCGCTCAACCTGCGCCCGACCATCGCCGGGTTCGGGCCGCTGCTGGCGCAGATTCAGGCGGAGTTGCGGGTGAACGCGGCCACCGCCGGCCTGCTGACCACCATTCCGCTGCTGTGCTGGGGCCTGCTCGCGCCGCTGGCCCCACTGCTGACCCGGCGGCGCAGTTCCGAGACGGTGATTCTGGCTAGCACCGCCGTCATCGGGGTCGGGGCGCTGCTGCGGGTGGGGCCGTCCCTGCCCTGGATTCTGCTGGGCACGGTGCTGGTCGGGGCGGGCATCGCCGTCATCAACGTGCTGCTGCCCAGCCTGGTCAAGCGCGACTTTCCCGAGCGGGTCGGCCTGATGACGGGCGTCTACACGCTGGCAGTGGTGAGCGGCGCGGCGCTGGCCTCCGGGCTGGCGGTGCCGCTGCGAACCGCGCTGGGCGGCTCCTGGCGGGCCTCCCTGGGCGTATGGGTGTGGCTGGCGGTGGCGGGCGTGCTGGCCTGGCTCCCGGCCCTGTTCGGGCGGCAGACGCACGAGCGGGCCACCGGGCAGGGGGCCTCGGTGTGGCGCAACCCCTACGCCCTCCCCGTGACGCTGTTCATGGGCTTTCAGGGGCTGGTGTTCTTCACCTGGCTGACGTGGCTCCCGCGCGTGCTTCAGGACCACGGGCTGAGCGCCGCCGCGGGTGGCCTGCTGCTTGCGGCCGGGAACGTGGTGCAACTGCCCTTCACGCTGGTGGTGCCGGTCCTGGCCGCGCGGCTGCGGAAGCCCTCCCTGCTGGTGGCGGGGGCCGCGGCGCTGATCGGCGCGGGGCTGCTGGGGCTGCTGCTCGCGCCGGGGTGGCCGCTGCCCTGGATTCTGCTGCTGGGGGCGGGGTGCGGCAGCACTTTCCCGCTGGCCCTGGTCTTCATCGCGCAGCGGGCCGCGCACCCGGCGCAGGTGCCGCAGCTCTCGGCGCTGGCACAGGGCTTCGGCTACCTGCTGGCCGCGACGGGGCCGTTCATCTTCGGGGCGCTGCACGACCGCACGCACGGCTGGAACGCGCCCCTGGGCTTCCTGCTCGTGGGCACGGGCCTGACGCTCGTGACGGGGCTGCTGGCGAGCCGGCCCCGGCGTTTCCCCTGAGCCATTACCCTGGGCCATGACCTTTCATCTGGTGGCCTGGCTGGTGCTTCTGGACCGGGAAGGGCACGTGCTGCTGGGCCGCCGCGCGGGCGTGTCCTACGGCGAGGGCCTCTGGGGCCTGCCCGGCGGCCACGTGGAGCCGGGCGAGGGCCTGGCCGAGGCGGCGGCGCGCGAGGCCCGCGAAGAGGTCGGGGTGCGCGTGGACCCGGCGACCCTGCGGTTCCTGGGCGTGAGCCGCTACGACCTGGAAGGGGTCGTGGGCACCGACTTCCTGTTCCTGGCGCAGACGTGGGAAGGCCGTCCCCACACCTCCCCCGAGACGTCGGAGGTGGCCTGGTTCAGCCCGGAGTCCCTCCCGCCGGACTGCCTCCCCTGGCTGCCCGGCGTGCTGAGGGCGCATCTGGTGCAGGGGGTGCACCTCTCCGAGCAGCGGGACGGGCTGGCGGGTTTGCGGCTGTTCCCCCCAGTGGGACAGGAGGATGACAGTTCTCCTTCCAGATGAAATACTTTCAGTTGAAATGACTTCTTCCCATTCCTCCTTTTCGCAGGACGAGGTGTACCGGCTGGTCCGGCACACGCTGCGGCTCTCGCGGCATTTCCGGCAGGCGCTGGACGAGCCGCTGGAACAGGCGGTGAACCTCAACACCAAGGAAGTGCTGGTGCTGGGCGCGGTGATGGACGGGCTGGAGACGCCCGGCGCGGTGGCCGAACACCACCGCCTGCCCGCCCCCACCGTCACGCGCATCGTGACCAAGCTGGCCGGGCAGGGCCTGCTGGAGCGGGTACCCGACCCCGGTGACCTCCGCCGGCAGCGCCTGCGCCTGACCCCGGCAGGCGAGATGGCCCGCGCCCGCACCCGCGCCGCGGCCCACGACATCGTGCGAGCGCAGTTCGGCCACCTGCCGCCCGCGCAGGTGCACGCCGCACTCCTGGCGCTGGAGGGGCTGGAGGCCGCCCTCGCCCTGCACGCTGGGAAGCCGCGCGCTGAAACGCCGGCCCGCGAGGAGGTAGGCGCATGACCGCTCCCGTCGCCTCACCCGCTGGCGCAGGCCTGACCCACCGTGACAAGATCCTGGCCTTCGTCGGCATCCTGACGGTGCTGTTTCTCTCCAGCTTGAACATGACCGTGGTCGGCAGCGCCATGCCGCGCGTGATTTCGGACCTGGGCGGGTTTCACCTGTATGCCTGGGCCTTTACCGCGTATTCGCTGGCGACCACCATCACCGTGCCCATCGTGGGCACCATCAGCGACCGTTATGGCCGCCGCCCGCTGATTCTGCTGGGCATCGTCGTCTTCGCCGTGGGCAGCGTGCTGCTGGGCTTCGTGCAGAGCATGGGGCAACTGATCGCGCTGCGTGCCCTCCAGGGCATCGGCGGCGGCACCCTGATGGCGATGAGCTTCACGGCGATTGCCGACCTCTTCACGCCCATCGAGCGCGGGCGCTACCAGGGCTACACCGGCGCGGTCTGGGGCATCAGCAGCGTGGTGGGACCGCTGGTCGGCGGCTTCCTGACCGACCACCTGGGCTGGCGCAGCGTCTTTTTCGTGAACGTGCCCTTCGCACTGCTGGCGCTGTACTTCGTGGGCCGTTTCTTCCGGATGCCCGCACCCACCGGGCCGCGCACCCACCGCCACTTCGATGCCTTGGGGGCGCTGCTGCTGGCCGGAGCCGTGATTACGCTCACGCTGGCGCTCTCGTGGGGTGGCGGCACCTATGCCTGGGGCAGCGCGCGCATCCTGGGCCTGCTGGCGGGCACGCTGGTGCTGGGCGGGTGGTACGTGTGGCACAGCCGTCATCAGGAACAGCCCATCCTGAACCTGCGGCTGCTGCGCGACCCGGCCATCTCGCTCGCCAGCCTGGCGGGTTTCCTGACCAGCGCGGGGATGTACGCCGCGATTCTGTACTTGCCCCTCTACATGCAGGGCGTGCGCGGCAGCAGCGCCAGCGGCAGCGGCCTGGCCCTCACGCCGCTGATGTTCGGCCTGATTGTCACGAGCACCCTCAGTGGGCAGATCGTCAGCCGCACCGGGCGCTACAAGATCCTCATCGTGGGCGGCGCGCTGGTCGCCACCGCCGCCCTGCTGCTCAGCACGACCCTGGGCACCACGACCCCGCTGTGGATGGCCGTCGGGTTGATGGTGCTGCTGGGCCTGGGCCTCGGCCCGGTGAACAGCCAGCTCACGCTCGCGGTGCAGAACGCCGCGCCGCGTGACCAGCTCGGCAGCGCCACCAGCGGCAACCAGTTCTTCCGGCAGATTGGCGGCACTCTGGCCGTCAGCCTGTTCGGGGCGCTGGTGAACGCGCAACTGGCGCAGAACCTCGCCGCGAAGCTGCCGCCTGAGGCCGCCCGGCTGCCCGTGCCCGTGCAGGACGCCATCGCCAATCCGAACGTGCTGTCCAGCCCGCAGGCCACCGGGCAACTGGAAGCCGCCCTGGCCCGTCTGGGCCACGCCGACCTGGTGGCCCCCATCCTGACGGCCCTGCGCGGGGTGATGGCGGGCGCGATTGACCACGTGTTCCTGATTGCGGGCCTGCTGGTCGCGGTGGCCTTCCTGGTCACGGTCCTGATGCCCGAGCGGCCCCTGGTCGGGCGAAAGGCCGGGGTGCGGGTGGAAGGGGAAGGTCGGGGACAGCAGGCGGCAGCGACGGACTGAGCCGGGAAACGCAGCCCTCGGGGGACGCTCTGCATGGGCGTCCCTTTCTCGTTCAGGTCAGGCAGTGGGCCTGCTCTCGCAGCACTCGCTCGATGACCAGCGCCACGCCGTCCTGGGCATTCGTCCGCGTCACCTCGTCGGCCACCTCCAGCGCTTCCGGTTCCGCGTTGCCCATCGCCACGCCGCGCCCGGCCCAGGCGAGCATCTCGGCATCGTTGGGCGCGTCCCCGAAGGCCAGCACCTCCTCCCGCGCGATGCCCAGCCGCGCGCAGAGCCGCTCCAGGCCCCACGCCTTGCTGACGCCCTCGGCCAGCACCTCCAGAAAGGGCGCGCCGGAATGCGTGACCGCGAAGCCGCCCAGCCCCAGCGCCCGCACCTCGGCCAGCAGTTCGCGCGGCGTGAGGGCCGCGTGCCGCACGATGAACTTCAGGCTGGGGCGGGCCAGCACGTCGTCCAGGGTGAAGGTGCCCATCTCGCCCGGCTCGCGCTTGTGGTCCTCGAAGTGGGCGATGGCCGCGTAGCCGTCCTGCGCCACAAAGACCTCGCCGCCCTCGCGCACACTGACGAACAGCACGCCGGGCACCCGCGCGGCGAGGGCTTCCGCCACGGCCCGCTGCACCGCCTCCGGCACGTGGGCCTCGAAGAGCGTCTCGCCCGTGCCCAGGTGAACGCCGTGCGCGCCGTTGCCGCACAGGGCGTAGTCGGCAAAGCCCGCGGCCTCCGCGATGGGCCGGACCCCTCGCGGCTGCCGGGCCGTCACCGGGACCACCTGGATTCCGGCGGCCCGCGCCGCGGCCAGGGCCGCCCGCGTCCGGGCGCTCACGGTCAGGTCGGGGCGCAGCAGCGTGCCGTCGAGGTCCGTGGCGATGAGGCGAATCACCGCGCCTCCAGCACCACGACGGCTGAGGCGTGTTCCTTGGTGTGCGTCAGGGTCAGGTGGGCCACCCAGCCGCGTTCTTCCATCTCGGTCGCAATCTCGGGCGCGAAGCCCAGCACCGGCGGCGCGAAGGGAAAGGGGCCGTCCGGCGTGCGCTCCCGCTCCACCCACACGTCGCGCCAGCCGTGGGGGCGCGGCCAGACCTTCTGAAACGCCTCCTTCGCGGCGAAGCGGGCCGCCAGGGAGGGGGCGGGGTCGGCCAGCCGGGCGCAGTAGGCGAGTTCGGTCGGTGCGAACAGCTTCTCCGCCCGTTTCCCCTCCCGCGCGAGCATCCCCCGAATGCGCTCGATTTCAATCAGGTCGTGTCCGATGGCGACAATCATCCGGGAAGCATGGTGACATAGACCGTCCCCACTTCAGACTCTCGTGGCGGTGAATTCCATGCGGAACGTGTCGCACTCGCCGCCCGCGTAGGCGACGCGCAGCATGCCGGACACCTTGCCGGGGGCCGTGAAGCTCCCGGTCAGCCCGAACCACATCCGGCCCTTCGGCTCGTTCAGTGCGCCGTTGAAGACGCCGTTTGCGACAGGCAGGGTGCCGGGGGCGGTGTAGCCTTCCGTCCGGCTGCGGCCACTTTTGCAGCGGTAGGTGCCTTCCCAGCGCACGTCCGCCAGTTCTCCTGCCGCGTTCACCGTGAACATGATGCGCTGGCCCTTCTGGTTGGTCACGGTGGCCTGGTAGCGGCCCGGAGCCGGACGGACCCCGGTGGCCGCCGGGACCGCTGGCCCCACCACCGGTTCCTGCGCGGGGCGGGCCGGAGCGGGCACTGGCCCGGTGGTAGGAGCAACTGGGGCCGGGGCAGGCGTGGCGACCGCACTGCGGGGCGTCACCGCCACGACCTGAGTTGGCCGCCGGGCATAGGTGCCCTGTACCGCACTCTGGAGCAGCGCCTTGAGCTGGGGGTCAATGCTGCTGAAGAGGTTGGCGAGGTCCAGCGCGGTCTGCCCATCCCGGTTGCGGAGCCGGGCGTCCGCGCCGTTGTCCAGCAGGAGCCGCGCGGCCTCCACGCGGTTCTTGTAGACGGCCAGCATCAGCGGGGTCCAGCCGGTGGCGCTGCTGGCCGCGTTCACGTCCGCGCCCTGGGCCAGCAGCTGGCGAATCAGGGCGACATTCCCGGTGTCCGCCGCGTCCCGCAGTTCCGGCCCGAGTTGTGCGCTGGCGGCGGACCACAGGGCGGCGACACACAGAAGCAGGGGAGCACGAGCAGAACGCATGGAAAACCTCCAGGAGCGCAGGGGCAGGCGCTGAAACGCGGCGACGGGAGAACCTGACAGGCAGTTTAAGCGCCCACGGGAGGACCGCGCTTCCCCCTGCGGGTGGGAGCGTGCTCTGGAGCAGGGGTTTCTCAGGTGTGGGAAGCCTGGCGGCTCTATCTTCCCCGGTGTGGTGACCCCGCCTCCCGCCCTCTTTCCCGACCTGCGCCTGCCCACCATCGCGGGCCTGTTGCGTGCCGGCGAGGCGCAGTGGCGGGCCGTGGGGGTCACGCGCGTGCGGGTGTTCGGCTCGGTGGCGCGGGGCGAGGCTGACCACTCCGCCGACATCGACCTGCTGGTGGACTTCGCGGGCGAGGCGGGCCTGCTGGATCTGATGCGGGCCAGGGAAGTCTTCGAGGTCCTGCTGGGCCGCCGGGTGGACGTGCTGACCGAGGGGGCGCTTAAGGCCCCGCTGCGCGCCGAGATTCTGGCCGACGCGGTGGATGTGCGGCACGTGCCGGTCCCCCCGCCCGCCACCCACCGCCGCAAACGCTGGCGCTGGCGGGTGTATGACCTGCTGGACGCGGTGGACCGGGTGACGGCGTACACCCAGGCCCACACCCTCACCACCTTCCTGGCCGACGAGCGCACGCGGGACGCCGTGCTGCACAACCTCACCCGGCTGGGCGAGACGACCAAGTTCATTCCGCAGAGTGTGCAGGAGGGGACGCCCGAAGTGCCCTGGGCGCTGCTGCGCGAGGTGCGGAACCTCGTCGCGCACGATTACTTCGGCATCGACCCGGCGCTGGTGTGGCACACCGCGCGGGTGGAACTGCCCGCCCTGCGGCCCGCGCTTCAGGCGCTGGCGGACGGGGGAGAGGATGTGGAACGTGGGTTGTAGGGCATGGGCAAGCGGAGGCTGAGGCTGCCGCCCTCGCTGGCCGACACCCCACAGCCGACAACCCCTACGTCCACGCCAGCCCTGCCCGCTCCCCCCAGTACCGCTCCGGCGGCTGCGCGAGGTCGTCCAACGTACTCGCAGCCAGGGTCAACCGCAGTGCGGCGAGGTTGTCTTGCAGTTGCTGCACCGTCGTCGCCCCGCTCAGCACCACGTCGGCCCACGGCTGCGCGAGGGCGGCGGCGAGGGCGATGGCATCGGGGGTGGCGCGAAGTTCCTGGCAGAGGTCGGCCAGTGCGGACGGCACCTGACCGCGTAAGGTGAGGCGTCCGTTCGCCACCGCCTCCTTGACGACCACGCCCCAGCCTGCCGCGTGCGCTTCCGCCAGCACCTCGCCCGCTGAGGGTTCCAGCAGGTTCCAGGTCGCCTGCACCACGCTGAAGGGGTTCAGGCCGTCCACCCGCACGGCCAGCGCCTTTCTCAGCGTGCCCGCCTGCCCCGGTCCACTGGTACTCAAGCCCACGCGCACGCCCTCCGCGGCCAGCTCGGCCAGCCGGGCCAGCACCCCCTCGTCTTCCAGCACACCCGTGTCCAGCGTGGCGGAGTGAATCAGGTACACGTCGGGGCGGTCCAGCACCTCCAGCGTTTCGGGCCACTGCCGCTCCAGGGTGGCGAGGGTGTGGTTCTTGACCTCGTGTGTCTCGGCGTCCGTGCGCCAGTTCGCGGTGTAGGTGTAGCCCCATTTGCTGCCCACTGCCGCCGCGTGCCCGCGCTCCCGCAGCCAGCCGCCCAGGAACTCCTCCGCCCGCCCGTAACTGCGCGCGGCGTCGAAATACCGCAGGCCCGCCTCCCACGCCGCGTCCAGCACCGCCCAGGCCCGCGCCCGCAGCGCCTCCACGTCCTTTTCGGCCCCGAGGTCCTGTCCGTGCCCCAGGTTGATGTATCCGGGCCGTCCCAGGGCGGCGAGGCCCAGACCCAGGCGGGGCGCGCCGGGGGGCAGCAGCGGAACGCTCACGCTTCCCCCGTGATGATGGCTTCGGCCTCGATTTCCACCAGATGCCGGGGGTCAATCAACGCGGCGACCTGCACCATGCTGGCCGCCGGGCGAATCTCGCCAAAGACCTCGCCGTGGGCGCGGCCCACCTCCTCCCAGCGGGTGATGTCGGTAACGTAGATTCTCGTCCGCACCACGTCCCCGAGAGTTGCCCCGGCAGCCTTCAGCGCCGCGCCGATGATGTCCAGCGCCGCCCGCGTCTGGGCATAGGCGTCCCCCACGCCGATGACCTGGCCGTCCGTGCCTGTGGCGGTCGTTCCCGCCACCTGCACCACGTTCCCCACGCGCACCGCCCGCGAGTACCCCACCACCGCCTCCCACGGAGACGAACCGCCGATGTTCTGCCGCATGGGGGGAGCTTATCCGGGTTGTGGGCAGGAGGGGCACCGTGCCCGGACCTGTCTACGCCGCCGCCACGGGCGCGCTTGAATCCGCAGACCGCAGGTGTCACACTCCGGGCAGTCACCGGGGGTGCCCATCCGCAGAGCGCGGGGGCTGAGAGGGCCGCGAAGAGGCCCAACCCCAGGAACCTGATCTGGTTCATACCAGCGGAGGGAGCGTGACGGGTGCCGAACAGGGATGTTCAGCCCTCCTCCGACGTTTGGGGGAGGGCTTTTTTGGGTTTCTAGACGCTGCTGCCAGTTCACGAGTGCTTCCTACGAATTCCGGTCGAACAGTGATGCAATCACTGCGAAATCCGACTGGAAGAAGAAGGACGGATTCCAGAATGGAGTGAGCCTTCGGTGCTTTCCCGAAGGCTCCCAGAATGGCCGGAATCCGTATCAGGCCGGGCCGCCCCAGGGTCGCCCGTCGCCACCGCCCTTTTGTCTGTTCTGCCCTGGAGGTTTTCCATGTCGGCATCCGTCCCCCCTGAACCCAGCCCCGAAACCACCCTGTCCACCACGCCCTTTCCCGGCAGTGAGAAGCGGTATCTGGGCGGCGTGTTCTACCCACAGGTGCGCGTGCCGGTGCGGGCCATCCGCCAGTCCGCGACCCTGGAAGCGGTCGGCGGCCTGACCCGCCGCACCCCCAACCCCAACGTGCTGGTGCCCGATACCAGCGGCCCCTACACCGACCCGGACGTGTCCATCGACGTGCGCCGGGGCCTCCCACACGCCCGCCCCTGGCTGGCCGCCGACGCCCGGCTGGAGGTGCAGCGGGAACGGCTGTCCGCCCGGCTGGACGGCGCGGGGCCGCTGCCCTTTCCCGCCGTGCCCATGCCGCGCCGCGCCCGGGGCGGGCAGGCCATCACCCAGATGCAGGCCGCGCGCCGGGGCGAGATCACCCCCGAAATGGAGTTCGTGGCCCTGCGCGAGAACCTGCGGCAGGAGGAGGCCTTCACGCTGACGGCGCAGCACCCCGGCCAGAGCTTCGGGGCCGCCATTCCCCGCGAGATCACCCCCGAGTTCGTGCGTTCGGAGGTGGCGCGGGGCCGGGCCGTGATTCCGGCCAACGTGAACCACCCGGAACTCGAACCGACGGTCATCGGGCGCAACTTCCGGGTGAAGGTGAATGCGAACCTGGGCACCAGCATCGTGACCAGCTCCATCGAGGAGGAGGTCGAGAAGATGGTCTGGGCGACCCGCTGGGGGGCCGACACGGTGATGGACCTCTCGACCGGCAAACACATCCACCAGACACGCGAGTGGATTGTGCGGAACAGCCCCGTGCCCATCGGCACCGTGCCGATCTATCAGGCGCTGGAAAAGGTGGGCGGTGTGGCCGAGGCCCTCACCTGGGAGGTGTACAAGGGCACCCTGATCGAGCAGGCTGAGCAGGGCGTGGACTACTTCACGGTGCATGCGGGCGTGCGGCTGGCGCACATTCCCCTCACCGCGCGGCGGCGCACCGGCATCGTGTCGCGCGGCGGCAGCATCCTCGCCAAGTGGTGCCTGGCGCATCACCGCGAGAACTTCCTGTACACCCACTTCGCGGACATCTGCGAGATCATGGCCGCCTACGACGTGACCTTCAGCCTGGGCGACGGCCTGCGCCCCGGCTCCGTCGAGGACGCCAACGACGCCGCGCAGTTCGCGGAGCTGGACACCCTGGGCGAACTCACCCGCGTGGCCTGGGACCACGGTGTGCAAACCATGATCGAGGGGCCGGGCCACGTCCCCATGCAACTGATCCGCGAGAACATGACCCGGCAACTGGAGGTCTGCCAGGAGGCCCCCTTCTACACCCTGGGGCCGCTGACGACCGACATCGCGCCCGGCTACGACCACATCACCTCGGCCATCGGCGCGGCGCAGATTGCCTGGTACGGCACGGCGATGCTGTGCTACGTGACGCCCAAGGAACACCTGGGCCTGCCCGACCGGCAGGACGTGCGCGACGGCGTGATCGCCTACAAGATTGCCGCCCACGCCGCCGACCTCGCCAAGGGCCACCCCGGCGCGCAGGCCCGCGACAATGCGCTCTCGCAGGCCCGCTTCGAGTTCCGCTGGGAAGACCAGTTCAACCTGAGCCTCGACCCTGAAAAAGCCCGCGCCCTCCACGACGAGACGCTCCCCGCCGACGCCGCCAAGACCGCCCATTTCTGCTCGATGTGCGGCCCCCACTTCTGCTCCATGAAGCTCAGCCACGACCTGCGCGCCGGGGACATCCTCGCGGGCCTGGAGGACAAGGCGCGCGAGTTCCGCGAGGCGGGCGGAGAGCTTTACGTGGAGGGGGTCGGGGCGGATGACTGAGGAGCGCCCGCGAGTCGGGGAGTCGAGCGGTCGAGAGGTCGGGCGGTCTGACGTTCTCCCGCCCCCTCAACCTCTGGACCCCCCAACCCTCCCCCTGGGCCGCCTCTATTTGGTCGCCACCCCGCGCCCCGGTCAGCCCGAGGCGGAGTTCCTGGCGCGTGTCGAGGCCGCGCTGGATGGCGGAGTGGACACGCTGCAACTGCGCTGCAAAGACGGGGAGGCCCGCCCCCTCATTGCCCTGGCGGAGCGGGTGGGTGCCCTCGCCCGCGCCCGCGACGTGCCCTTCTTCGTGAACGACTGGGTGGACGTGGCGGCTGCCGGCGGGGCGGACGGCGTGCATCTGGGGCAGGGGGACCTGCCGGCCGAGTGGGCACGCCGCCTCGCGCCGGCCTTGCAGGTGGGCCTCAGCACGCATTCGCCCGGACAGGCCGAGGAGGCTATCCTGGCGCGCCCCGCCTATTTCGCGGTCGGCCCCGTTCACGCCACGCCCACCAAACCGGGCCGGGCGGCGGCCGGGCTGGCCTACGTGCGGCACGTCGCGGCGCTGTTGCCCCCCGTGCCCTGGTACGCCATCGGCGGGCTGGACCTGGACACGGTGGAGGAGGTGGTGGCCGCCGGAGCCACCCGCATCGCGGTGGTGCGGGCGGTGCTGGACGCGCCCGACCCCGCGCGGGCCGCCGCCGACCTGCTGGCCCGGCTGCCCCTTCTCCGGGAGGCCGCGCCGTGCAGGTGAACGGCCAGACCCACCCGCACCGCGAGGGCCTGACCCTCCACGCCCTGCTGCGCGAGCTGAACGTGCAGCCCGAACGGGTGGCCGTCGCCGTGGGGGACGACTTCTACCCCGGAGCGCGGGTGCCCGACCGTCCCCTGGAAGCCCACGACACCATCGAAATCGTCCGCATCATCGGAGGAGGCTGAGATGCCCGCACAAGACCCCCTGACCATCGGCGGCCGGACCTTCACCTCGCGCCTGATGCTGGGCACCGGCAAGTTCTGCGACTTTGGGGTGATGCGCGAGGCTCTGGAGGCCAGTGGCACGCAGATCGTGACCGTCGCCATCCGCCGCGTCGAACTCAGCGCGCCCGGCCACGCGGGCCTGCTGGACGCGCTGGACCTGGACCGCTACCAGCTCCTGCCCAACACGGCGGGTTGCCGCACCGCCGAGGAGGCTGTGCGGGTGGCGCGGCTGGCGCGGGCCGCGACGGGCGTGAACTGGGTCAAGCTGGAGGTCATCCCCGACGCCCGCTGGCTGCTGCCCGACCCGGTGGGCACGCTGCGGGCCGCCGAGACGCTGGTGGGCGACGGCTTCACGGTCCTCCCCTACGTGCAACCCGACGCGGTGCTGGCCCGCGCGCTGGAACGGGCGGGCTGCGCCACCGTGATGCCCCTCGCCAGTCCTATCGGCAGTGGGCGCGGCCTGCGCACCGGCGAACTGCTGCGAACGGTGCTGGACGGGGCGACTGTGCCTATCGTGGTGGACGCGGGCCTGGGCGTCCCCAGCGACGCCGCGCAGGCGCTGGAAGGCGGGGCCGACGCCGTGCTGGTCAACACCGCGATTGCGGAAGCACACGACCCGGTGGGCATGGCCCACGCCTTTGCGCTGGGCGTGCAGGCGGGCCGGGCCGCGTTCCTGGCGGGCCGCATGGCCGAGCGCGAGGGGGCCAGTCCCAGCAGCCCGGTCGTGGGGGTGCCGCGCCTGCCTGACCCGGAGGCGGTGGATGTCGGCTGAGTCGAGGGGTCGAGGGGTCGAGCGGGCTGACGTTCTCCCGACTCCTCGACCGTCCATCCTGGTGGTGGGCGGCGGCCTGATTGGTGCGGCCGTCGCCTTCACCCTGCGGGAGGCCGGGCTGGGGGTGGAGGTGCTGGACGCGGGCCTGCCCGGCGCGGCCTGGCTGGCGGGCGCTGGCCTGCTGACCCCCGACGGCGAGCGGCTGCGCGGCACACCCCTCCACGCCGACGCCCTGGAAAGCCTGCGCCTGTGGCCCGACTTCGCCCGGCGTCTGGAGGCCCACAGCGGCCAGCCCGTGCATCTGCGCCCTGGCGTGCTGCGGCTGGGCGCGGCAGATGGGGGAGAGGCCGTCACGCCGCCCCCGCCCCATGCCACCGCCCGCGCCACCCCCGGCGAGGGCCAGGTGCATCCGCCCAGTGTGGTGCGGGCGGCGCTGGCGGGCCTGACCGTCACACCCGCACGGGTGCTGGCGCTGCGGCCCCGGCCCGACGGCGTGCGGCTCCAGACCAGCCTGGGCGAACGCCGGGCCGACCTGGTGGTGCTGGCGGCGGGGGCCTGGAGCGCGGCCTTCGGGCTGGAGGTGCGGGCGGTGCAGGGCCAGGCGCTGCTGCTGGATGGCCCCCGCGACCACCCTGCCCTGTACGGGGGGCGGCGGCGCGGCTCCGGGCCAGCCGGGTATGCCCTGGGCCGCCCGGACGGGCTGTATGTGGGGGCGACCACCCGCCTCTCGGCTTCCCCCCGGCCCGACACCTATGCGGGGCGCTGGTTGTGTGCCCAGGCCCGAGCGCTGGTGCCCGCGCACGCGGAGCGGCCGGTCCTGGCCCGCTTGGTCGGCCTGCGGCCCGTCACGCCGGACGGCCTGCCCCTGGTCGCGCCCCATCCCACCCTGCCGCGCGTGCTGGTCGCCACCGGGCACGGGCGACACGGGGCGCTGCTGGCTCCCCTGACGGCGCGGCGGGTGCTGGCGCTGGTGCGGCACCACCTGGGGGCAGCGGCATGACGCGCGTTCCGGTCGCCCTCACCATTGCCGGGTCGGACTCGGGGGGTGGGGCGGGCATTCAGGCCGACCTCAAGGCCTTCGAGGCGCACGGCGTCTTCGGCACGTCGGCCCTGACGGTGATTACCGCGCAGAACACGCGGGGGGTCCGCGCGGTGCAGGCCCTGCCCCCCGAACTGGTCACGGCCCAGATAGAGGCGGTCCTCGACGACTTCCCGGTGGCCGCCGTCAAGACCGGGGCGCTGGGCAACGCCGGGATTGTCCGCGCGGTCGCCTCGGCCCTGCGCGGGCGCGGCCTGCCCCTGGTGGTGGACCCCGTCCTGCTCGCCAAGAGCGGTGACGCCCTGCTGGACCGGGAAGCGATGGGCGTGCTGCTGGAGGAGTTGTTCCCCCTCGCCACGTTGATTACCCCGAACCTGCCCGAAGCGGAGGCCCTGTTCGGCCCGGACCTCCCCGCCCACCTGCCGCTGCTGCTCAAGGGCGGACACGCCACGGGCGAGACGGTCACGGACGAGCTGTGGACCCCGGAAGTGCATCTGCGGCTGGAGGCCCCGCGCCAGTCCACCCGCCACACCCACGGCACGGGCTGTACCCTCTCGGCGGCCATCACCGCCCACCTCGCGCGGGGGCAGGCGCTGGCCGGGGCGGTGCGGGAGGCCCACGGCTACCTTCAGGCGGCCCTGCGGGCGGCCCCCGGCCTGGGCGCGGGGCACGGGCCACTGGGACACAGTCTGGGGCAGGAGGTCTGGCAAAGGTCGGCGCGCTGAACACGGCGGTGGGCGGGCGGAGAGGTGAACCTGTCCTCTCCGCCTGCCCCTTTGTAAGCGTGACTGTATGGACTTTTCCGGCCTTCCTGTACACTGAACCTAACGCTCGTTAGGCAAGTTCCGTCCTCACTCCGGAGGTCCCCCCATGACGCAGATGCACCCTACAGAAACCGCCGAGCAGCACGCCGCCTTCAACGCCCGCATCGCCCGCGGCGAGAAGATCGAAGCCGGCGACTGGATGCCCGCCGAGTACCGCCGCCAACTGATCCGCATGATTTCCCAGCACGCGCACTCGGAGGTCGTGGGCATGCTTCCCGAGGGGGGCTGGATTACCCGCGCGCCCAGCCTCAAGCGCAAGACCATCCTGATCGCCAAGGTTCAGGACGAGGCCGGGCACGGCCAGTACCTCTATCACGCCGCCGAGACGCTGGGCGCGACCCGTGAGGAGATGCTGGACGCTCTGCTGAGCGGCAAGGCCAAGTACTCCAGCATCTTCAACTACCCCACCCACAGCTGGGCCGACGTGGGCATGATCGGCTGGCTGGTGGACGGCGCGGCCATCAAGAACCAGACCATGCTGGCGGGCTGCTCCTACGGCCCCTACTCCCGCGCGATGGTCCGCATCTGCTCGGAGGAGACCTTCCACCACAAGCAGGGCAAGGAAATGATCGTGCAGTACGCCCAGGGCACGCCCGAACAGCGCCAGATGGCCCAGGACGCCCTGAACCGCTGGTGGTGGCCTTCCCTGATGATGCTGGGTCCGCACGACGCCGACAGCCCCAACACCGGCGCGCTGGCGGGCTGGGGCATCAAGCTCAAGACCAACGACGAGGTCCGCCAGGAGTTCATCAACGAGCACGTCCCCGAACTGCTCGAAGCCGGCCTGACCATCCCCGACCCCGACCTGCACCAGGACGAGAACGGCAACTGGAAGCATGGCCCCATCAACTGGGAAGAGTTCTGGGCGGTCGTGAAGGGCCAGCAGGGCCTCAACAAGGAACGCCTGGGCGCACGCCAGCAGGCCCACGACGACGGGGCCTGGGTGCGGGAAGCCATGCAGGCGTATGCGGCGCGGCAGATGGGGCAGGCGGCGGATTGAGAAGTGATGAGCTGTGAGTGATGAGGGTCGAGGCGTCGCTTCCTCTCATCACTCAACCCGCATCACTGCCTCCCTGGTGAAACCATGACCACATCCCAACCCCTTTCCCCATCCCCCGATACCCAGTGGCCCCGCTGGGAGGTCTTCAAGCAGGACGCGCCGGGCCGGCCCTATCAGGCGGTCGGCAGCGTCCACGCAGGCGACCCCGACCACGCGCTGCTGACCGCCCGCAACGTCTTCGTGCGCCGTCCCGCCGCCGTGAGCCTCTGGACTGTGCGCGAGGCCGACATCCTGACCGCCACGCCCGAGGAGGTGAACACCCAGCCTGCCCTGCTGGAGACTCCCGGCGAGGCAGGCACGTACCACCTGGGCCTCAAGCGCACGCACAAGCGGTCCATGACCTTCGTGGACCTGGTGGGCACCCTGGAGGCGAGCGGTCCCGGCGACGCGCTGCGGCAGGCGCGCGAGCAGTACCCCGACGCGCTCACCTGGCTGGTCTTTCCCGAATCCGCCGTGGTTCGCACCGACGACGACCCCGGCACGGTGGAAAGCTGGTTCGCCCCCGCGAAGGACAAGACCTACAAGCAGCAGCAGTATTACGGCGTGATCGGCAGGCACGTCGGTGAACTCAAGCGCGAGGGCCGGATGCCGGGGCGCGTGAAGGAGGCGCAGGAATGACGGCCAGCAGCCAGTCGCCAGCGGCCAGCGCCCAGCAGGAGACCCTTGCGCCCGAACTTCAGCCTGCCCTGATTCGCAAGCTCACCGCCCTGGCCGACGACGAGATTATCCTCGCGCACCGGGACGGCGAGTGGACCGGACACGCGCCGATTCTGGAAGAGGACATCGCCCTGGCGAACATCGCGCAGGACGAGCTGGGGCACGCCTCCCTTTATCTGGACCTGCGCCGCGAGCTGGACGGCTCCGACCCCGACCGCCTCGCCTTCTTCCGTGACGCGGACGGGTTCACCAACGTCCGCCTGGTCGAACTGCCGAAGGGCGACTGGGCCTTCACCATGCTGCGCCAGTACCTCTTCGACGCCTACGAGGCGCTCTGGCTGGATGCGGCCCGCGCCAGCACCTACGCGCCCCTGGCCGAGGTCGCCGCCAAGGCCGTCCGCGAGGAGAAATTCCACCTCCAGCACACCGCGCTGTGGGTGGAACGCCTCGCCCTGGGCACCGACGAGAGCCACCGCCGCACGCAGAACGCGCTGAATGAGCTGTGGCCGTTCGCGGCGCAACTCTTCCAGCCCGTGCAGGACGAGGAAACGCTGGTGGAGGCGGGCATCCTTCCCGACCTGGCCGGAGTGCGGGCACGCTGGGAGGCGCTGGTGGTGCCGCACCTGACCGGGAAGTGCGGTCTGACGTTGCCCGACGCTCCTGCCAATGCCGCTGCCGGACGCGCTACACACACCGAACACCTCGCCCCCCTGCTGAGCGAGATGCAGAGCGTGGCGCGGGCCGTGCCGAACGCCGAGGTGTGGTGATGGGGGCAGAAGGCGGAAGGCAAAAGGCGGAAGGCCAGAGGCAGGAACAGCCTTCTGCCATCCGTCATCCGCCATCCGCAGACGAAGTCTGGGCTGCCCTCGCCCACGTCCCCGACCCCGAAATCCCCGTCGTGTCCGTCACCGACATGGGCATGGTGCGGGACGTGACGGTGGACGGCGGGCGCGTCTCCGTCACCTTTACCCCCACCTTCTCCGGCTGCCCCGCGCTGCACGTCATCCGCGACAGCATCGGTGAGGCGGTGCGTGCGCTGGGGGTGGAGGATGTGGAAGTCCGCAGCACCCTCACCCCCCCCTGGACGACAGACTGGATTCAGCCCGACGCCCGCGAGCGTCTGCGGCGGTACGGCATCGCGCCGCCCGCCCCCGCCGGAGACTCCCCCCTCATCACCCTGGACCCCGAACCCACCCGCTGCCCCCGCTGCGGCTCCCTGAACGTGCGGATGACCGCCAGCTTCGGCCCCACGCTGTGCAAGCGGCTGTACGTGTGCGAGAGCTGCCGGGAGCCGTTCGAGGGGTTCAAGAGCGTGTGATTTCAGGCGGTCAGAATCAGCGGCGCACCCTTGGTAATCATGACGGTGTGTTCAAAGTGCGCGGCGATACCTCCATCGGTGGTGGAAAGCGTCCAACCGTCCCGCAGGGTTCTGGTGCGCCAGTTGCGGCCACTGGACACCATCGGTTCCACGGCAATCACCAGCCCTTCGTGCAGGGGCTTTTTCAGTACCGGGTGGTAGAAGTTCGGCACGTCGGGCTTTTCGTGGATGGCCCGGCCTACGCCATGTCCCTGCAATTCGCGGAGCAGCGTGAAACCCCGTCGCGCCACTTCCGTTTCAATTGCCCGGCCGATGCCGTTCAGCGGTCGGCCCGCGCGAGCGACTTTCATGGCCTCCGCAAATGCCGCTTCGGCACAGGCCATCAGGCGGGCAGCCACCGGGGAAACAGGCGGAACAGCCACCGTCACGGCCGCGTCAGCGACGTACCCGCCCACATTCGGCGTCACGTCGATGCACACCACGTCGCCTGCTGCAAGAGGGCGGTGCGTGGGCAGGCCATGAACAATGTCCTCGTTGACGCTGATAAAGACATTGACGGGAGCGCCGTACTCCGCGCGAGGAGCCGAGAACGCCCCATACTGGGCAAAAATCTGTCCGGCCAGTTTGTCCAGTTCGGCGGGCGTTATGCCGGGTTCTACCGCGGCCTTCAGCACTGCAAGCGTGCGGGCGACCACCTGGCCGGCCTGCTTCATCCCCTCCAGGTCACGCTCGTTGTTGATGGTCATACGTGATTCTAGTTCAGCCTCAAGGAGTCCCCATGACCACCCTCCCCATATCTCGTGCGGTGGCCCTCGCCGCGATTCTTCTCGGCACTTCTGGCCGGGCTGCTTCCCCCATTGGGGTACAGGTTCGGCAGCTTCCCGGGGGTGTGGCCCTGAAGTCCCTGAACAGCGCCCACTCCACCACGTTCCTCTGCGTGGCTGGCTCCTCTGGGCTTCGGGTGTATCTCTCGGCCGTCAACCTGAAGGTGACACTCCGGCAGGCCAGCCTGTACCCGAGGCTGGGGGAGATAGGACCGGGCGGCGCTCCGGATGCCCCGGTTGCTGGGGGCGAGGTGCGCCTGCGCTGTGAAAACGGTCTTCTGAAGCTGGAAGCTGGCAGCGACATCACGTTGATAAACAGCGATGACGCTCCCACCCGGGATGCGCCTGCGCCGGGCCACACCTGACCGCCCTTTGGCACAAGGAGTCGTGTATGACCACAACCACTGAAATCCTCCGCCCCGCCTCCTACGTCTACGGCACCTGGCACACCGCCCCTGCCGAAGGCCAGACCCTCGTTGATGCCGTGTATGGCCGCCCCGTCGCCGTCATCTCCAGCGAGGGGGTGGATTTTGCCGAGGCGTTGCGTTACGGGCGCGAGGTCGGCGGCCCGGCCCTGCGGCGGCTGACCTTCCACACGCGGGCGCGGATGCTGCGGGCGCTGGCGACGGAGCTGCTGGAGCGCAAGGAGGACTACTACCAGCTCAACCTGCTGACCGGCGCGACCCGCCGTGACGGCTGGGTGGACATCGAGGGCGGCATCGGGACGCTGTTCAACTATGCGAGCATGGCCCGCCGCGACCTGCCCGACGAGCGTTTCCTGCCCGAAGGCAAGGTGGAGCGGCTGGGCAAGGGCGGCACCTTCGTGGGCCGTCACCTCCTGGTGCCGCGTGAGGGTGTGGCGGTGCAAATCAACGCCTACAACTTCCCGGTGTGGGGGATGCTGGAAAAGCTCGCCCCGGCCTTCATCGCCGGGATGCCCAGCCTGGTGAAGCCCGCGCCGCAGACGGCCTACCTCACCGAGCGCGTGGTGCGCGACATTATCGCCTCGGGCCTGCTCCCGGAAGGCAGCCTGCAACTGGTGACGGGTGACCCCGGCGACCTGCTGGACCACCTGGAGGAGCAGGACATGGTGGCCTTCACGGGTTCGGCGGCGACCGCGCAGAAGCTGCGGGTGCATCCCAACATCGTCGCCCGCAACGTGCCCTTCAACACGGAGGCCGACAGCCTGAACGCCTCCGTGCTGGGCCTGACCGTGCGCCCCGAGGACCCCGAATTTGCCCTCTACGTCCGCGAGGTGGCCCGCGAGATGACCGGGAAGGCCGGGCAGAAATGCACCGCCATCCGCCGCGCCATCGTCCCCCGCGACCGGGTGGAGGAGGTCGTGGCGGCGCTGCGGGCCGAGTTGAGCAAGGTGACGGTGGGCGACCCCGCCCGCGACGACGTGCGGATGGGGGCGCTCGTCAGCACCGAGCAGCGCGAGCGGGTGCTGGCGACGCTGGACGACCTGAAGGCCGAGACGAGCGTGGTCATCGGCGGCGAGGAACGCGACCTGTTGGGCGGCGACCGCGAGAAGGGGGCCTTCCTCGACCCCACCCTGCTGCTGTGCGAGTCGCCCCTGACGGCGAAGGGGCCGCACGAGTTGGAAGCCTTCGGCCCGGTGGCGACCCTGCTTCCCTACGACACGCTGGAGGAGGCCGCGCACCTTGCCCGCATGGGTCGGGGCAGCCTGGCGGGCAGCATCGTGACCCACGACCGCGCGGAGGCTACCGAACTGGTCATGGGCATGGCGAGCAGCCATGGACGCCTCCTCATCCTGAACCGCGACGACGCCAAGGAAAGCACCGGCCACGGCTCCCCGCTGCCGCAACTGCTGCACGGCGGCCCCGGTCGCGCGGGCGGCGGTGCGGAACTGGCGGGCATCGCGGGCATCAAGCACCACATGAACAAGGTGGCGGTGCAGGCCGACCCGACCACCCTCGCCGCTGTGACGCGCGAATACGTCCCTGGTGCCGAGGTCCGCGAGGACGTGGTGCACCCCTTCCGCAAGACCTTCGACGAGATTCAGGTCGGGGACAGCCTGCTGACGCACCGCCGTACTGTGACCGAGGCCGACATCGTGAACTTTGCGGCCCTGACCGGCGACCACTTCTATGCCCACGTGGACGACATCGGCGCGAAGGAGGGCATCTTCGGCAAGCGGGTGGCGCACGGCTACTTCCTGATTTCCGCCGCCGCCGGACAGTTCGTGTCGCCCGCGCCGGGGCCGGTGCTGGCGAACTACGGCCTGGAGAACCTGCGCTTCGTGGAGCCAGTCGGCATCGGCGACACCATCCGCACCCGCCTCACCTGCAAGCGCAAGATTCGCAAGGACCTGCGCCCCGGCGAAACGCGCCCGACCGGCGTGGTCGAGTGGCACGCGGAAATCACCAACCAGAACGAGGAACTGGTGGCGACCTACGACATCCTGACGCTGGTCGAGCGGGCGCGGGACGAGGCGGACGGCCCCAGCGCCTGACCTCAGCTCTCCTGGGGGCCGGACAGCGGCGAAACTGTCCGGCCCGTTTTCTTAGGAAACGGTCATGCCGGAACATGAGAAGGTCGCGCTGGCCTGGGATACGTTGAACAGGGTCTGTGACCCACCAGAGATGCTGCTCCCTCCCGAGCCTCGGGTGAGGCGGGAGGTACACGCTTGCAGGAGGCGGAATGAACCTTTTGGAACTGTTGGAATCCTACTTTGGCGGGGCGGGTGCCGAACGCCTGGGGCGCGAGGCGGGTCTGAACGCCGCCGAGGCCGAGCAGGTGTTGCGCCAGGGTCTGCCGCTGCAACTGCGTGCCCTGGCCGACCAGGCCCGCACGCCCCAGGGGCAGGCGCAGGTCACGGAGGCCATGCAGTCCCTGCCGGCCTTTGCCAGCGTCGAGGCGGCCCTGGCCGAACCGGAGGGGGCCGCCCACCTCCAGCAGGCGGGAGAACTCCTGACGCCTGCGCTCCTGGGGAGTCAGGCAGGGCAGATTGCCGGTCAGGTGGGGGGCGGCCTGAACGCGGACAGTGTCCAGCGGCTCCTGCACATGGCCCTCCCCCTGCTGCTGAGCCTGCTGGGCCAGCGGGGCGTGAGTGCGGAGAACCTGGGCAGCCTCCTGCCTGACCTGAATGCCGCGCCGGAAGCAGCAGGTGGCGCGCTGACTGCTGCGGGCCTGGTCGAGTTCCTGAAGGGCCAGTTCGGTTCCGCTGCCGCTGAGCAGGTAGGCCGGGCGGCGGGCTTTACCGGGGGAACGGCCACGCGGGCGGCCCAGGCGGCGCTGCCAGTGGTCCTGGGTGCTCTGGTCAACCGGGGCCAGACCGAGGCGGGCGCGGCCGACCTGCTGAACCGTGGCGGCACCTTCGGGCGCTTCACGAACGCGAACGGCCTCCTCGACCTGGCCCCGCTGGGGGACGCGGCCGAGGCTGCCCGCGTCGAGGGCCAGGGTCGGGGCCTGCTCGGCTCGCTGTTCCCCAACGTGGACGCGGTGACGGGACGCTTCGGCTCGGCGCTGGGCGGCTCGGGGACCAGCGCGGGCCGTCTGCTGGCCCTGATGGCCCCCCTGGTGCTGGCGCTGCTGACGGGCCGGGCACGAAGCGGGAACCTGACTGCGGGCGGCCTGAGCAGCCTGCTGGGCGGCGTCGGCCCACTGCTCCCCACGCTGCTGCCGCCGGGGCTGACCAGCCTGAATGCCCTGCTGACCCTCCCGCAGGCCGCCCAGGCCGCGCCGCCAGTGACGACCGTGGAGACGGTCGCGGTCGCGGAAACACCCGCGCCCCGCGTGGAGACGGCCCCGCCCACCACGCCCGCGGCCCCACCCCCCGCCGCAGCTGTTTCCCCGGCTCCGCCTGCTCGCCGGGGTGGGTTTCCCTGGTGGCTGATTCCGCTGCTCCTGCTGCTGGGGCTGGGCGGGTGCTGGCTGCTTCAGCGCCAGCCGACCACGCCGGTCGCCGTTCCCACCACGACCGGCACGGCTGGAAACAGCATCGTCGTGACCAACCCCGTCGCGGGTGCCGCCCTCCCCGCCGAGGACTTCGTGATGAGTGGGACGGCCCCGGCGGGCGACACCCTCAGCATCGAGGACCAGGGCCAGCAGGTCGCCAGCGCCAACGTCGGCACCGACGGCAACTGGCAGGCCGCCATTCCTGCCCCCACCCCCGGCGAGCATACCTACACCATCAGCGGGAAAGACAGCAGCACCCGCAGCGAGTTCAAGGTCAACGTGACGGACGCGGCCGCCTCCGGCAGCTCTGGCACAAATGGCAGCAACACGAACGGCGCGGCCACCAATGGCACGGCCACCGACGGCGCGGCCGGCACCTTCGCCATCAGTGAACCCGCCGAAGGTGCCCAGCTTCCTGCCGGAGGCTTCACTCTGCGCGGCACGGGCCAGGCCGGGGAGACCCTTCAGGTGCTGGAAGACGGGACCAGCCTGGGGAACGTGACCGTGGCGGATGACGGGACCTGGAGCCTGAACGTGCCCAGCCCCAGCGCGGGCAGCCACACCTACGCCGTGCAGGGTGCGGGCGGCACCGAACTGGGCCAGGTGGCGGCCACGGTCGCGGCGGCGGATGCCAACGCCAGCGCGGCGGCCTGCAACCGGGACTACACCCTCAGCATCACCGACGGGCAGACGGTCAGCGAACCCTTCCGCTTCGGCGGTGAGGGCCAGGGCCAGGGCTACAGCGTGACCGTCAGGCGTGGCGAGCGCGTCATCGGCACCAAGAACATTCCCCTGGACGCGACCTGCGGCTGGAGCTACCAGAGCAGGCCGGGTGCGGGCAGCGTGACCTACGAGGTGCGCCCTCTGGGTGAAGCGGCAGCAGCGCCCCTCAGCACCGTGACCCTGACCGTGACCCGCTAAACATCCTCCCGAACCCGGGGCCGCTTCAACAGAGGCGGCCCTTTTGCTGTTCCAACTGTCCCCGCCGCCCCTCCATACCCACTAGCCCTCTGTGCCCGCTAGCGGCTGACCGTCCAGATACCCGCGAAATCCGCGAACTGCGTGTTCGCGTCCGGCGTGGCGTAGGCGCTGATGCTGCCGTCGAGGTACAGCGCGTCGGGGCAGTCCAGCACGTCCCGGAAGAACACCGCGAAGCTGTGAAAGTTCACCGGCCCCGCACTCACCGCGAAGCGAACGCGCCCATCCCGGCACACCCCCACGCCGCTGCGGACCTTGAAGCTGGTCCCGTCCTTGTTGAATGCCGGATGCAGTTGCCCCCCCTGCACCAGCAGCGGCCCGGATTGCGTGGCAAAGGTCGGCTGCATGTTCAGGCGGCGGTACGCCTGCGTCTCCGTCACCCCGGCCCGCTCCCCCTTGACCCAAAACACACCGTTGGGCAGCAGCGCGAAGTTCCCCCCCGAGCGGGCGTTGTTCAGGCCCACCAGCGTCCGCCCTTCCTCCACGTGCAGGCCCAGCGGCTCCAGCCCTGGCGCGTAAATCCCGCTGTTGGTGGCAAAAAGCACCCGTTCCCCCTGCTTCCCCAGCCGCGCCATCACCTCGCCGAAGGTCCGGTAAGGCTGCCCGGTCGCCGGATTCTTCCAGTGCAGGCGCAGCCGATCGCGCTTGGGATCCACGGCGGCCACCGTGTACAGCATCCCCCGCGATGTGACCCGCTGGACGTCCAGTCCCCCCGCCCGCGCGCAGGCCGTCAACACCAGAACAGGAACCAGGAACCACAGGAGCCAACCAGAAGGAAAGGAGGCAAAGGGCATATCCCGCCCATCATGTGGCCCGGCCATGAGGTCGGCGTGATGCGAGGGGAGGAAAAAGCCGTCTGCTACGGCCTCCGGAAGCACCTCTCTGGAGCCTGAAGAAAGGGCGGCGGGCAGGGGGTTGACAGAATGTGCTGCCGCCTGTATCTTTTCTGAGCCTCAGTTGAGGCGAGCAGCATGACAAGCGAAGCGTGCGAGTGAAGCACATACTGCAAGAAACAATCTCCTCCGTTGGAGGGGTTGCAAGAAGCTTCTGTCCTGCGGGGCAGAAGTGGACAGGTCAAGATAGCAAGGGTCCACGGTGGATGCCCTGGCACTGGAGCCGATGAAGGACGCGATTACCTGCGAAAAGCCCCGACGAGCTGGAGATAGGCGTCGACTCGGGGGTGTCCGAATGGGGAAACC
>NZ_BAABRP010000011.1 GCF_039545055.1 Deinococcus carri | reverse complement strand
CGTCCCAAGATGAGTTCTCCCACTTCTCAGAAGGTAAGTCTCCCGGTAGACCACCGGGTACAGAGGCCAGAAATGTAAGCGCAGCAATGCCCTCAGTTGACTGGTCCTCATCAGACGAGGTCTTGACTATTTTTCTCTCTTCTTACGCTCTGACTTCGCAGGTCAGTCTTGCGTTTTTTGCTCCAACCATAAACGCAGACACCCCCGTGCCTACAGCGCCGCGGAACCACCCCTCTCCATGCCGAACAGGGTCGTGAAACACGGCAGCGCCTATGATACTCGGACCGCAGGGTCCCGGAAAAGTCGGTCAGCGCGGGGGTTTTCCCTTTTTCTCCAAAAGAGACTGTTGAAAAGCCCCGCTAAAAAGCGGGGCTTCTTCTGTTTTACCCTTACCATGATCTGCTGGTCAGTGAACTGTTTTGACAGGCGCATCTCCTTGTAAAGCTGGTCTGTCTCGGCGGCCATGTGTAGCACTGAGTTCACGTTCAGTTGCGCCACCGTCTGGGGAGCTGGCTAGAAGTTAGTCATCTCTCTCCGCCTGGAAGGCCTCGCAGGTCCCGTAGAGGGCTATCTCAACGCTCGACGGGCTAGCCGCCATTCCCTCTAGCGCCGCTCGTGGCAGACCCTCAAATAGCGGAACGAGCACAAAGGTGTTGGCTGCGGCTATTGGCTCGGGCAGGTCACTGCCGTGTCTGACCAGGTGGACCCAGGTGGACCTGGCAGCCGAGACCGTTCGGTTATCTGTCTGCCACATGTTGTCTGTCCTGATTGCTCTTCCGAGAATATATATAACCCAGTCTCCAACACCAGCGAGAGATTGCTTGCTCATTCCTATCCCTCAAATGAGGAAGCAACTCATCCAGGCCTCCCTGCATTGACCTTCTCCGAAGTTAGCAGGCCCTATTAGGGCAGAGGCTCAATTTCCGACAGGGAGCTGGAGGTGGACTCGATACGCTGTTGCCGCAGCTTCCCAAGCTCCTGCGCGTTGAGAGCATGATCGGCCATGACGATGGTCTGGCAGAGCAGCAGCAGCGAAGCACTGACACTACTGTTCAGCACCCAGACTCTTGTTGGGCGGAGGCTGATGCCCTGGCGTCCATCGGTCAGGATCAGGACTTCCGGGCCAACCAGCAGGCCCGCGCTGGCAGGATGTGCCCAGGCTCTGGCGCGGCTGTCCATGAGTTCGGCACGCCATTCGTTAGTGCTCCGGTCGGGGCTTTTTGCTTCAGCTGATGCCGGGGCGTGCTGTATTAGGCTCGTGATGACCTGTTGGATAAGCTGACCCTCTTCCCGGCTGATCCCAGTGAATTGCGCGACAAGACTTTCACGCGGGATGGTGCCTGCTTGCCAGGCCGCGATGGCCGTTAGCAGGGCGGTTTCCTGGGGGTTTTCGTTGTCGGTCTCGGGAGAGCGGCGCATGTTGTATCTCTATCACACTGTTTCTGGCGGTTCGGGTTTTGGGGTTGAGCGGAAAGGGGCTTGGTTGTTGCCTATCTTCTCTTGTATATATTCAAAGAAGCCATTTCACACTAATCTCTCTTAGTTTCAAAAGATGGTCAGAGAGGCTAGACTTTCTTCCAAGATGACGCGTTCAGCCTGCCTCTTTCCCCAGCTGGTTTCTGGGAGTTACCCATGACGCTGGTTCAGGTGCAGGACACGCTGGCCCTGGCAAACCTGACCGACCAGGCGCTGCGGGTGCGGGCGGTAGAGGCCGCGAGTACCTACGACACGGACATGCTGGTTCTCGTCATGCAGGCGTACATGACCACGGCCAGTCGCAAGGGCGCGCGAACAAGCCGCAAGACGCTGGAGGCCTACGCGCTCGCTGTGCGGGACTTTGTACCCTGGGCACACGAGCAGGGGGTTCAGCTCCTGCGGCCGGGGCGGCGCGACGGCGGGCGGTATGTGGCGCAGCTTCAGCGGCGGCCCTCGCAGGGACGCGGGAAGAGTGGGCACCTGGCGGCAGCCACGGTCGCCCAGTATGTGGCGGGGGCACGGGCACTCTACCGCGCGCTGCGCTGGGCGGGCGCAACGGAAGCCCAGCCTTTCGAGGACGCCCCTGTCCCGCCCGACCCCACCCCCGGCATCATCAAGAATCCGCCGTACCTGCGCGAGGTTGATGAGGTGCTGCCCCACTGCGAGCCGCGGCTGGCGGCCCTGCTGCTGCTGTGTGCCCATGCGGGCTTGCGCGTCAGCGAGGCGCTCGGCGTGAAGGCCACCGACCTTCAGGGCACGCGCCTGACCGTTCACGGCAAGGGGGGGAAACTTCGCCGGGTGCCGCTGGGCAAGCGGGTTCGCACAGCGCTGGTAGGCCTCCCCCCGGTGCGGCCGGACGGGTCGCTGTTCGACTGGAACTACGCGCAGGCGACGTACCGGATGTCCAGGGCCTTTCGGGCCGCGGGGCATGGGGACGCCTGGCGCGGCTTCCACGCCGCCAGAAAACACTCGGGCACCCGGCTCTACCGCGCCACCCGTGATTTCACCCGTGTCGGGCTGTTCCTGGGCCACTCGTCGGTGGACACTACCCGCCGCTACGTCGCGGTGGAAGACGACGACGTACAGAACGAGGTGGAGGACTTCTGAGCACCGGGACGGGCAGCTTCGGGGAGGCGTGGCCTGCGGGCCGTTACTTCAGGAACTCCTCCCGGAGGTAGGCCGGGTCCGGGTACGTGTAAAAGCCCTCACCGGCAGCCACGCCCAGCTTGCCCTGGTCGATGTAGTGCTTGAGGTACTGCGCCACGGCCGCGCGCCCCGGGTCGCCCTGTGAGGCCGCCAGGTTGATGTTGTACGGCGTGGTCAGGCCGATCACGTCCAGGATGGCGAAGGGACCCCGTGGCGCGCCGGTCGCCACCATCCAGGTCTTGTCCACTGTCTGCGGGTCGGCGACCCCCTTCACGACCAGTTCCAGGGCCGCCCCCAGCAGCGGCACCAGCAGGGTGTTCAGGATGTACCCGGCCTGCTCCTTATGCAGTGGCAACGCGACCATGCCAATATCCCTGGCGAACTGCACGACGGTGTCGAACACCGCGTCGTCCGTCCTGGGCGTGCGCATGATCTCGGCCGTGTTGTTGACCCAGATCTGGTTGGCGAAGTGCAGGGCCAGAAACTTCCCGGGCCGCCCGGTGGCCTCCATCAGCTCACTGGGCAGCAGGGTCGAGGTGTTGGTGGCGAAGATGGTGTCCGGGTCGGCGACCTGCCCCAGCTTCCGGTAGAAGTCGCGCTTGATGTCCAGCACTTCCGGGATGGCCTCGATCACCAGCTCCGCGCCGCGTACCGCCTCGGCCAAGTCGGTGAAGAACGCCAGGCGTGCCAGCGCAGCCTGGGTCTGCTCCGGCGTGGCTTGCAGGTCCTGCTGATACCGCCCCTGCAAGCCCTGCACGGTTGCCCTGGCCCGGGCGATGGCCTCGTCGTCGATGTCGTATACGCGCACATCGAAGCCGTGAAAGGCGGTCTGAAAGGCAATCTGCGAACCCAGCACGCCGCTGCCGCATACCGTGACGGTTTTGATGTTCATCTTTCATGCTCCTTCCTGCCCAGCAGAAGCCGCGAGTCGGCGGGGACATCCGGTGCAGCACTCCGAGCGTACCTCATTCCGCCTGCCGCCCCCTGACCGAGACTGGGGTCATGCTGGACAACGGCTGGTCCCTGAGGGATGCCCTGGTCCTCAGCCAGCAGCGTCCTGGCGACCCGTCCCGCAAACCTCACCCATCCGCGACAGTCGCCAAGGATGGAGGCTCGCCAGCAGCACGGGGGCATCCTGTCCCAGCACAGGCCAGAATCGCCCAGGACCGGGAAGGGCCATTGTCTTGTGTGTAGCAGCGTGTGCGTGTTCCTCTTTCCAGCAGGGGTCAGGACGGCTGGTGCCCTGCCCGGCCGGCGTGAGAGAGGTGCCGGACATTCGGCACACTTCCCGCCTGCTTCAGCGTGTCAACGCATAGGGAATGACGTGGGGCTTCCCGGTGTCCGGGTCGGTCAGGATGTGCGCCTTGAGGCTGAACACGTCACGCAGCAGTTCCGGGGTGAGGACCACGCCCGCCTCGCCCTGCGCGTACACCTCGCCGCCCTTCATGGTGATGATCTCGTCGCTGTACCGCACGGCCTGGTTGAGGTCGTGCAGCACCATCACCACGGTCTTGCCCTGTTCCCGGTTCAGGCGCTGGGCCAGGTGCAGCACCTCCAGCTGGTGTGACAGGTCCAGGTAGGTGGTGGGTTCGTCGAGCAGCAGGATGTCGGTCTGCTGCGCGAGACTCATGGCGATCCAGGCCCGCTGCCGTTGCCCACCGCTAAGGGCTTCGAGCGGGCGGCCCGCGAAAATTCGCATCCCCGTCTGGTCGAGTGCCCAGTTCACAGCCTCGCGGTCTTCCTCCCGCCGCACCGGAAAGCGCCCCTGATGCGGGTGACGCCCGAACCACACCAGGTCCTCGACGCTCAGCCCCTCCGGCGCGGTCGGCCCCTGCGGCAAGATCGCCAGCCGCCGCGCCACGTCCTTGCTGGGCAGGGCGTGGAGGGCCTGTCCATAGAGGTGAATCTGGCCGCTGCCCACCGGGAGCAGCCGGGCCAGCGCCCGCAGCAGGGTGCTTTTGCCGCAGCCGTTCGGCCCGATGATGGACGTGACCTTGCCGCCCGCCACGCGCAAATCCAGTTCGGGAATGATGATGCTGGAGCCGTAGCCCAGGCGGAGTTTGTCGGTGGTGAGGGGAAAATCAGTCATGGGGATGGCCTTTCGGACGGCGCATGGGCCGGGGGTGATGTTCCGCGCCCCCGGCACCCCGGCCGCTCACCGTGTCCTCCGCAGCAGATAGAGGAAATACGGCGCTCCGACCAGCGTGGTGAAGATTCCGGCGGGCACCTCGGTGGGCGGGAGCAGCGCGCGCCCCAGCGTATCCGCCGCGAGGACGAGAAACGCGCCGAGCAGCATGGCGAGGGGCAGCAGCCGGGCGTGCCTGGCTCCCACCAGCAGGCGGGCCAGGTGCGGGGCGAGCAGACCCACGAAGCCGAGAATTCCCGCGCCCGTGACGGCCGCACCGGCCAGCGCCACCGCGACCGCCAGACAGAACAGGCGGGCCGCGCCCACCCGCGCGCCGAGAGAGGTCGCCAGGTCCTCCCCCAGGCTCAGCACGTCCAGCGTGCGCGAGCAGAGCAGGGCGGCGGGCAGCAGGACCAGCGCCCAGGGCAGCACCCGTGCCGCCCGCACGGCGTCCGCGCCGTACACGGTGCCCGTCAGGAAGCTGAGGGCCGCGCCCAGGCCATCGGGCGCACGCACCAGCACGAGCTGCTGAACCGCCCCCAGGGCCGCCGCCACCGCCACGCCCACCAGCGCCAGGCGCACCGGATGCAGCGCCTGTATGGCTTTTCCGCTCCACTCGCGCGACAGCAGCAGCACCAGCGCGAAGCCCGCCCAGGCCCCGGCCAGGGCGGCCCAGGGCAGGCCACCGGGAGGCGCGGACGGCCACGCCAGCAGGAAGAGGGTGGCGGCCAGCCCGGCCCCCGCCCCCACACCGATGATGTCGGGCGAGGCCAGCGGGTTGCGGATCACGCCCTGCATCATCGCGCCGGACGCGGCGAACATCGCTCCCGTCAGCAGTGCCACCACGATGCGCGGCGCACGCAACTCCAGCACCAGTTGCCGGGTCAACTCGTCCCCCCGGCCCAGCAACACCTGCACCACGTCCCCCGCCGGGGTCTTCACCGCACCCAGGCCCAGCGCCAGGATGCCCAGCACCAGGGTCGCGGCCAGCAGCAGCCCCCCGAGCAGCAGGGCGCGGCGGTCCGTGTATCTGGGTGCGTGGATCATGGGGAACCTCCGGGGGTCCGCCTGCAGCCTCCTGCCATCCGCGACCTAGTTCCCGAACTCTGCACCGGGCGCGGCGTCCTGAAGCAGGCGGCTCTGAATGGTTTCCGCCACCATCAGGCGCAGGGCCAGCGGGCCGCGCCCACGGGTCCAGTTGTCGCGGTTGAACTGGTAGACCCGCCCGCGCTGCACCGCCGCTATCTTCTGCCACAGCGGATTTTTCTTCCAGGCGTCGGTGATGGGTGTTTCGTCCGGCGCGGTGAACAGCACCAGCGTCTGCGGGTTCAGGGCCACCAGGCCCTCCAGCGAGACTTCGTACTGGGTCTGGCCGTCCTTGACCGGCAACTGATTCTTCCGGCCCAGGTCCTCCAGGTAGCTGCCCACGAAGCTCCCACTGGTATGCACGGTGAGCGACTTGGGCGTGACGACCGCCGCCACGAAGGGGGGCGCGCCCTTTTTCGCAAACGCCCTCGCTTTCCTGATCAGGGCCTGCTGTTCGGCCAGCAGGCGTCTGGCGGCCGTCTCGCGTCCCACCAGTTGCCCGATGGCGAGGGTCTGGGCATTCAGGTCGTCCAGGCTGCCCCGGCGGCTCTGAAACGCGGCGGTGGGCGCGAGTTTCGCCAGTTGCGGGTACGTGTCCTGGTGCACGAAGGCGTCGGCCAGGATCAGGTCGGGGCGGCCCGCCGCCAGCAGTTCCAGGCTGGGCTGGGCGCGGCTGCCGGTCGCGGGAATGCCCTTCACGCGCGGGGCCAGGTAGGGGGGCACACCCCGGTCCCCCCCCTGCGTACCCAGGGCCGCCCCCACGGGCTTCACCCCCAGGGCGACCAGGGTGTCCAGAAACGAGTATTCCAGCGCCACCACCCGTTTGGCGGGCGTTTTCAGGTCCAGGGTGCCCCGCTCGTGCCTCACGGTGAGGGCAGCGGCGGTCGAAAGCAGCGTCAGGGCCGACAGGATCAGGGTTTTCTTGGGCATGGGTTCTCCAGGGCAGGGGTGATAAGGGGCGGGGCCGTCAGCGCCGGCCTATTCGCCGTGCCAGCAGCACGAAGAAAGGTGCCCCGGCAGCGGCCACGAGAATGCCGACGGGCGTTTCGGCGGGTTTGTCGCTCAGGCGGGCGGCGATGTCGGCGGCGATCAGGAAGGCCGCGCCGAGCAGGGCGCACAGGGGCAGGCTGAGGCGGTGGTCCGGTCCCATCAGGGCGCGGGCGGCGTGGGGAATGATCAGGCCGACGAAGCCGACCGGGCCGACGACGCTGACGGAAGCTGCCGCCAGCAGCACGCCCAGCCCCGTGACGAGGGCCGAGTCCCGTTCGGTGCGCGCGCCCAGCCCCCGCGCCACGTCCTCCCCCAGCGCCAGCACGTTCAGTTTCGGCGTGAGCAGCAGCGCGGCCAGCAGGCCCGCCAGCAGCCAGGGGGCGACCTGCCCGGCCTGTTCCCAGGTGCGGCCCGCCACGCTGCCCGAGAGGGCGAACAGGGCACCCTGGGCGCGTTCCTCCCACAGCAGTTGCAGGCTGCGGCTGGCCGCCCTCACCAGACTCGCCACCGCCACCCCCGCCAGCGCCAGGCGCAGAGGCGTGATGCCCACGCTCCGGGCAACGCTGTAGGCCGCCAGCGCCGCGAGCGTGCCCCCCAGGAAGGCCGCCGGAACGAACCACCCCGCGGGCGCGGTCGGAAAGAACACCACCAGCACCAGAATGGCGAACGCGCCGCCCGCCTCCACGCCCAGGATGCCGGGGTCGGCCAGCGGGTTGCGCGTCACCGCCTGAAGCAGCAGCCCCGACGTGCCCAGGCCCGCGCCGGCCAGGGCCGCGACCAGCGTGCGCGGCAGCCGCAGCGTGTGAACCACCAGGCTCTGGGTCGATTCGTTCGGGTGAAACAGCAGCCCCACCACCTCCCTCAGCGGAATGTCGCTCGCGCCGAGCGCCAGGGAGGCCAGGAATGCGGCGACGAGGGCTGCGAGACCGAGAGGCAGGAAAACCAGACGGTTCAAAGGAACGTCACCCGGTACTGCGCCACGTCCAGCCGCTCCGCCTGGTGGCTGGACCCCGGCACGGCGAGCCGGCCCGCTTCCTCCACGCGGGCGCGGACCTCGCCCCGCTGCCCCTGCCAGGCATAGGCGAGGGTGACCTGCGGCCCGTCCACGGTGGCGGTGCGTTCGGCCTCCAGCCAGGCCCAGCCGTGCTGCACCAGGAGTTCCCGGTCGAGCACCTGCGCCAGCGGCGGCAGGCCCGCGAAGCCGCGCAGGTGCCGCTTCACCTCCGCCGGCTGCACCTCACGGCGGGCGACGCGCAGCGCCAGTTCGGGGGTCAGGTGTGCCCACAGCAGGCCGCTGGGGAACTCCACCGCCGTCGCCGCGAACCGGTGTCCGCCGAAATGGCCGGTCCGCCACGCCCGGAGGCCCGCCTCGTGCAAGGTGCGGTGCACCGGAATCCCGTACTTGCCGCAGGCCGCGTCCACGGTGCCGTGGGTGCAGACGTGCAGGTCGGGGCCGGAGGGGGCCGGGCATTCCTCCCAGTCGCGCAGGCGGTGCGGTTCCAGCAGGGTGTCGGTCAGGGCACGCGCCCATTCGCCCTGCGGCAGGGGGGACCGGTAATCCCGCCGGAGGTAGCCCCCCGCGCCCCGCGTGTAGTGGCGCACGCGCAGCGGCCCGCCTGCCTGCTCCGGCGCGCTCATCAGCAGGCCGAAGCCCGCGCCATTCGCCTCCACCTTGCCGCGCAGCCGCTCGAACACCCGGCGTTGCTCCGGCGACCACTCCTCAAAGCGGCGGAGCTGCTCCCAGACCCGCACGTCCAGTTCCAGCACCGTGACTTCCTCCCAGTGCGGGGCCGTACCGATGGGGTCCTCGCCCAGTTGCCGTGAAAGGTCGGAGCAGAAGGGCAGGCGGCCGGACCTGCTGGCGGGACTGGGCCTGCTGGCGGGAAGGGTCATTTCAGGTACTTCTCCAGGTCGTCCAGCACCCGGTTCGCCGCCAGAATCCCCGTGCCGGTCATCCAGAAATCGTCATCGACCGCAAAGGCGCGGCCCGCCTTCACGGCCGCCAGGTTCTTCCACAGCGGGCTTCCCATCATCTCGCTCTGGGTCGTGGCTTTCGGGTCGCCCCAGGTGGTGTAGAAGAGGTGGGAGGCGTCCATCTGCGGGATGGCCTCCTGGCTGACCATCGCCGCGAAATCGTTCACCCGCTGGCTGGCCGGGCGGCTCAGCCCCGCCTCGTCCAGAACCGTGCCGATGAAGCTCGCGCGGTGCATGATGCGCGTCTGCCCCGGCAGGAACCGCACCACGCTGATGCTGGCCCTGGGGAACTTCTGCCCCACCGTCCTGGCGCGCACCCGGAAGCGGTTCAGCAGCGTCTGGGCCTGGGCCTTCTTGCCCAGCGCGTCGCCCCACAGCAGCAGGTTTTCCCGCCAGGTCGCGCCCACCGACTCGGACAGCACCGTGGGCGCGATGCGGGAAAGCTGCGCGTAGATCTCGCCGTGGCGCACCTTGCTGGACAGAATCAGGTCGGGCTTCAGCGCCAGGATGCGCTCCAGGCTGGGCTGGGTGATGACACCGACGTTCTGGATGCCGCCCGTGCGGCCATTCAGGTAGGAGACGAAGTCGTCGCTGTCCGCGAATTTGGACACCGCGCCGACGGGCTTGACCCCCAGGGCCAGAGCCGTATCCAGCGGGCCGATGTCCAGCACCACCACCCGCTTGGGCGTCCCGGGCACGCAGGTCACGCCCGCCGCGTGGGTGATTTCCCGCCCTGGACACGCCGCCGCAGCCGCAGAGGCCAGGGCGAGCAGGGCCGTCAGCGCGAGCCGGGGCACGGGGCGGCTCATACGAAATTGCGTCGATTCCCTGGAATCAGAGCCATCCCGTCTCACTTGACCTTCTCCAGAATCAGCCGGGTCAGGTCATTACTGTTGCGAACGCTGACGAGCGGGCCGCTGTACGGGCTGAAGGCTTCGGGCACGTACAGCACGCTCTGGTCTTTCAGGCGCTGGCCCACCGGGGTTTTCAGGAAGGCGTCCGCACCGTTGTACTTCCCGCCGGGCGGAAACAGCACCACCAGCGTCTTCTTGTCCAGCCCCAGCAGCGCCTCGTCACTGATGGCCGAGCCGACACCCAGGGTGGTTTCCTTCGGCTTCAGGCCGTCCTTGAAGCCCAGCGCCCGCAGGTCGGGAATCAGGCGGACATCGGTGTAGAGCCAGTTGCTTCCCCCGGCGAAGGGGGCGACCACGACCACCTTCGGGTACTTCCTGAACACGCCTGCGGCCAGCAGCTTGCGGGCATTGGCCCGGTTCACGTCGGCCACCTGCTTGATGACCCGCTCGGCCTGCGCCTGACGGCCAAAGACGCGGGCTAGGTCCCGCAGGCCCCTTTGCCAGAAGCCCGCCGCGCCCTCCTGATACCCGGCGGTCGGCGCGATTTTGCTGAGCTTGTCGTAATTCTGGTTGCCCTGCCAGGTCAGGCGCACGATCAGGTCGGGCCTCAGGGCCGTGAGGGTTTCGAGGTTCGGGGCCTGCCAGTCCCCGATATACGCCGGATTGTTCAGCCTGACCCGCCCGTAGAAGCCGCTCTTGAGGACTTCGGGTTTGATCCTGCCGCCGACAAGGTCACCCGGAGAGAAATAGGTGCTCCCCAGGCCCACGACACGCTCCGACAGACCCAGCGCGGCCAGCCAGCCCAGGGCCTCCTCATCCATCACGACGATGCGTTGCGGGTCTTTTTTGACGGTCGCCGTGCCCTCGTCGTGCTTGAGGGGAACGGTCTGGGCCGCGGCGCTGGACAGCAGCAGGGCGGAAAGCAGAGCCAGGGGGAGCTTCATGGGGAAGATAGTGAAGTAATCCGACTAGATAAGTCAAGTTTTGCGGGAGTGACCCCTGAGGAGTGCGGCCGTCTCCCCTCCCCCGGCTCCCTGTCCCGCAAAGGCTCCTGGAAGCGGAATCGGGGAGTTGGCCGACCTGCAAACAGGACCTGAGTCACGGGTCATCCACTGGTCCTCACCCCTACCGCCTGTCCTTCACAGCCGGGCAGAGGCTCCCTCAGCCTGACGACGTGGTGCTTCGAGCACCGTCAACCTGAGCCGCAGGAGCCTGCGCACATTGTGCGGGGTGTCCGTGGGCTGACTGAGGCACGGCCCCGTCTCCGTCCCGCTGTGTCCGCAGCCCCCAGCACCACGCGAGCCACCCCAGACCCTGCGCCAGCGCCGCGAACCCCAACCAGACGGCCAGGGGCAGGCGGTCCAACAGCGGTGCAACCAGCAACAGGCTCAGCGGCATGCCGACACTCGACACCATACCCAGCACGCTGAAGACCCGCCCCAGGTAGGCCTGCGGGACCTGTTGCTGGATCAGCGTCTGGAACGGGACGTTGACCAACCCGAACCCAAAGCCCAGCAGCGCGGCCCCCGGCAACAACGCCTCCGTTCGCGGGCACTGCCACAAGGCGGCGTAGGTGCCCGCCGTCAGCAGCAGTCCAGCGCTGATCAGGTGACCGGGTGCGGCGCGCTCACCGAGCCTGACGAGCAGCAGTCCAGCAGCCAGGAGTCCCAGGCTTTCCAGGGCGAGGAACGTTCCGTACCCGGTGGCCGACGCGCCCAGGGTGTCGAACAGTTTGGGCAGGATGGCCGTGACCGGGGCCAGACTGGCGTTGAGCAGCAGGGCAATCACCGGGGCCAGCACCAGGAGGCGTGAACGCCCCATCACCTGGAGGCCCGCGCGCAGGTCGGCCCACAGGCTGGGTCTCACGCTGGGCGCGGCTGGCCGACCAGGCAAGCTGACCCAGCCCAGCAGCACGGCCATCACCAGGAAACTCAGGCCATCGGCCAGGATGGCCATCGGGGGCGACCAGGTGCTCACGATCCAGCCGCCCGCCAGCGTGCCCAGCAGCCAGGCCCCCCGGCCCACACTGCCCAGCAGTCCATTGGCGCGGGCCAACTGGGTCGGGGCCACCAGCGCGGGCACCGCCGCACTTGCCGCCGGCCCGGCAAAGAGGCCAGCCAGGCCGGTCAGGACGGCCGCCGTATTGACCAGCCAGAGGGGCACCTCGCCCCAGACCAGAGCCAGGCTGCCGACCGTCAGTTGCAGCAGGCCGCGCGCCACATCCGCCCCGATGAGGGGCCGCTTCAGGGACCAGCGGTCCACCAGCGCCCCGGCGAGAGGCATCAGGAGACTGGGGAGCAAGGTACACGCCAGGGTCAGGGCCATCTGCCGGGCGGACCCGGTCTGATGCAGCACCAGAAAGCTCAGGGCGATGCCGGCGAGAGCGCTGCCGAACTGCGACTGGGCTGTGCCGAGAAGCCAGAGGACGAAACTGCGGTTCCAGAGCGTGGGGGACATGCTGCCAGTGTTGAAAGGAAGCTCCCTGAAAAAACAGGCCCAAGTTCGGGTTGAGTCCCCCTAGACTCTGGACGTGACTGCCCACCACGTCGCCACATCCCAGCAGGCGGCGTTGCTGCTGCATCCCGAGTTCCGGCCCCTGTTGCAGTACCTGATGCAAGACGCCCGCAGCGCCACGGAGGTGGCCCACCGGCTCCAGCTCCCCTTGCCCCGCGCCTCGTACCTGCTGCTCAAATTGCAGCGGGCCGGGGTGGCGGTTGTGGAACGGGTGGACCCCCGTGCTGGACGGCCAATCCAACGCTACCGGGTCGCCCCCCGGTGGTTTATTCCTTATGACGTGACGGCGGCCGAGACGCTGGACGCCTTCTGGTGGGGACAGATCAGGCCGCGCATGGCGCAGATCGCGACGCTGGCCGCCCGGCAGGCACAGGACTATGCCCCGGTGTGGGGCCTCTGGCTGTCGCAAGGCGAAACCGACAGCAACCTGGAGATTGGCGACGAGGCAGGTCCGGCCCGGGACGTGTTCGCCGGGGACGAGCCGCTGATGCTGACGATCGCCGGCCTGCGGTTGAACGAGGCGCAAGCGCGACTCTTGAAGAGGCAGTTGCTCAACCTGCTGGAGGAAGCGGCGCGGTGGGAGACACCGAACGCACCGGAGTACACCTTGAGCCTGCTGCTGGTGCGTGGCGGCGTGGAATAAGAGCCTATCCGGAAAGTAGGCGGGTTGGGGCAACCGGAGCGAGTTTGCGCCAGCTTACGTGCGCCGGGCTTTTACGGTTGTTCCCGTGAACGGTCTGCTGTCGCGCGATGGCGCTGGGCTTTGGCCCGGTTTCCACAGTCCTTCATGCTGCACCAGCGGCGACGCCCGGCTTTGCTGACATCCAAAAAGAGCCAGCCACATCCCCGATCATCGGCACACTCCCCTACCCTGTGGCGCAGGTCGGAGGTCAAGAGGTCGGCAGCATCAAGCGCTACGGGCCACCAGACGCGGCTCAGGTCGGGTACGTCATCCCAGACCCAGCGGAAGTCCCCCCCGCCACTCTGGAGGTGCTGGTGCCGGGCGGCCTCCAGTCTGGCCTGGGTCAGGGCTTCCAGGTCGGTCGCGGTTGGCTGATGGTCATGACCCACAGCACTGAACACCCGGTAGATGGCCTCGCGCAGTTCACGCGCCCGCGTAAGGGCTACCTCTGCCTGATCGGGGTGGACTTCCGCAGACTCAGCCAACTGTCGGCGGGTCTGGGCGTCCAGCAGTTGAGCATCTTCTCCCCACTTCAGCAGGTCAGCCACGGTCTTCAGGCGTTCCTCGGGGTGCCCGCTGGCATGCCAGTCCACCGTGTTGGCGAAATCCAGGCACAGCCGCTCCGCCAGGAACGCGAACGTTGTGGTGGACGCCTTCATGCAGGCAGTTTAACGTGGTAACCCCTTCAGACTGGATTAGTGGTTGCTTTGCCCGGAAATGTTGTACCCTCTGAAAACAGTTTCAAGGGTTACTACCTCAGGAGGTTCCGTATGTCCGAGCAAGAAAATGCCGTCACACACGTTCTCGCCAGGCAGATGCACACCGTCTATCTCGAAGAAGACTGGTTCAAGGGCCTGCTCCTGCGCGTCGAGGGTGTCCCTGCTGAACACGCCTCCCGGCCTAACCCCGGCGGGACTTCGAGTGCAGCGGGCCAGATCGGCCACGTCCTGTACTGGCTGAGACTGGCAAGGCGTGGCCTGGCCGGGGAGGCGATGGACGGCGACCAGGACGCCTCCTTCACGCACATGCAGGTCAACGACGAAGAATGGGATGCCCTGAAAGCTGAACTGGAATCCGAGATGTCGAGCTTCCAGCAGGACATTGGGCGCATGGACGGGTGGAACCAGAAGAAGCTGAACATCGTCCTGAACCAGCTCACGCATGCGGCCTACCACGCCGGTTCCGTCGTCCAGATTCTCAAGGCCACCGCGTGACCACTGAACAGCCGGTCAGTCGAGGGTTATGGGTTGACACGAACTTCCTGAAGCTCTGGGGCAGCGAGACGGTTTCGCTTTTCGGCTCGGCCATCACCACGCTGGCCCTGCCGCTGATGGCCGTCCAGCTCCTGAACGCAACTCCTGCCCAGATGGGGTATCTCGGGGCGGCGCAATTCCTCCCGTTCCTGTTGCTCTCGCTGCCCCTGGGCGTGTGGGTGGATCGCCGCCGCCGCCGACCACTGCTCGTGCTGGCAAATCTGGGGCGCGCCCTCCTACTGGCCCTGATTCCACTGGGGGCGATGCTCGGCTGGCTGCGAATGGAATTCATCTAGCCCATCGCCTTCTGCGTAGGGACGCTCGATGCCCTGTTTCACCTGGCCTACTCGTCCTACCTGCCCGGTCTGGTCGGACAGCACCATCTGGTCGAGGGTAACAGCAAGTTGCAGGCGAGCGCCTCGATGGCCGAAATCGCTGGACCTGGGCTGGCGGGTGTGCTGGTGGGGTGGTTCGGCGCTCCCGTGGCTGTCGCCGTGGACGCCGCCTCTTACCTGCTGAGCGCCCTGGGAATCGGCAGCATCCGGCATGCCGAAACCCGGCCAGCACACGGCAGGCAGAAGGTCAATCTCATCAGGGAGGTCAAGGAGGGTCTGCAACTCATCTTTCGCCATCCGATGCTCCGGATTATGGCGGTGGAGGCCGCCAATTTTAATGGCGCTGCGCAGGCGCTCTCCACCCTGCTGGTGCTCTACGCCACCCGCGAACTGCACTTGAGCGCAGACAGGATCGGGTTGGTTTACGGCGCGGCGGGCGTGGGGGCCTTGATCGGCTCCATGCTGGCGGGGCCACTGGCCCGCCGCATCGGTTTTGGGCGGGCACTGGTGAGCACGGCGGCCCTGGCCTGCATCCCCCCGCTGCTGGTGCCTGCGGCCCAGAGTGCTCCGGGTCTCACGCTGCCTTTGCTCATGACGGCCTTTTTCCTGGAAGGCATGGGCGTGGCCGCTTCCTCCATTCACTTCCTCAGCCTGCGCCAGGCGCTCTCTCCCGCCAACCTGCTCGGCCGAATGGCCGCCAGTTACCGAACGCTCACCTACGGCATCCTGCCACTCGGTGCCCTCTTTTTCGGCTTCCTGGGAGAGAAGGTGGGGGTGCGAACCGCCTTGTGGATTGGCACGGGGCTGATGTCCGTAGCCTGGCTCTGGGTACGTTTCTCACCCGTCTGGCACTTGGAAAAGTTGCCGCAGTCACCCGTAACAGACACTTGACGGGGGCGGCCCCTCGCCTTTCTTGCCGCGAGCAACGTAGGCGGACTTGCTCATGGTCCATCGCCGCCATCCCGTCCTTTTTACTCCTCGCTCCGCTGCGCAGTCGTCGTGAACGGACGCCCCTGGGGACGCCACTCCTCAGCTTTGCAAGTCCTGATTCCCTGGAATCAAATCTCGTATCAGTCCCGCGGTCGGTGCGCCCCCTGCACCTGCCACCGCCGCGCCCCAGGCCCGTGAAAAGAGTCATCTCACGCTGCCTCCAGCCGCAAGCACCGTTCACGTCGGGATCAGGCGAGCGGGCAGCTGTATCACGAACCGGGCCACCTCCCCCTGCGTGTTCACGTCCAGCGTGCCGCCGTGGCGTTGCGCCACCCGCCGCGCCGTGGACAGGCCGTTCCCGTCCAAGGTGGTCGCCCCTGGGTCCAGGGGGGCGACGGCCACGGTGACGCACACCCCATCCGCCGATGGCTCTGCGCCGACCTCGACCCGTGCCTCGCTGGTGCCCGGCACGAGCCTCAGGGCGTGATGCACGAGTTCCGTGAATGCCTGGCGGAGCAGCAAGGGGTCGCCCTCCACGACGGGCAGCTCCCCCACGGTCCACTTCACCCGGCGCGCGCCGAGGGCCGGGGCGAGGTCGCTGCGGATCTGCATCACGAGCGGCGTGAGGGGCACCCGGGACGGTTTCAGGTCGCGGTGTTCGAGGTGCGCGAGCGCCCTGAAGCTCTCGGCCAGCGCCTCCGCCCGCTGCGCTTCCGCCTGAATCAACCCCAGGTAGCGCCGCATCTGGTCGTCGAGTCCACCCTCGGCGCGGCGTTCGAGCAACTGGAGAAAGCCGCGCAATCTCCGCAGCGGTTCGTTGAGTTCGCGGGACGACGCGGCGGCGAGGGCACGCAGTTCGCTGTTCAGGTCGGTGAGACGGCGGGTGCGTTCCTCCACCCGCTCTTCGAGAGTGGCATTCAGGGCGCGCAGGGCGTTCTCGGCGCGGGCGCGTTCGAGGGCGGACCAGGTCCGGTTGGCGACCTCCCGGACGAGCGTGGTGGCGTCTTCGGGCCACTCCCTCGGCTCCGTGTCGCCGACCATCAGGGTCGCGACGAGGTGCCCCTCCTTGAGCAGCGGCGTCCCCAGCATCGAGCAGAAGCCGACGGCCCCGTAGCGCTCGCGGATGCGTGGGGTCAGCCGCTCGTAGCTCGCGCAGTCGCTGACGCAGACCTCCTGCCCCGACCTGAGGAAGTCCAGAAACTCGGGAACGTCCGAGACATCGTGACGCCCGGCCAGCGAGGGCAGCCCCTCGCGGGTGGCGTCCCGCAGCACCTCGCCAACTGTGGCGTGTTCGTCCCACTCGGCGTAGAAACACCAGCCGGCGGAGAAGTACTCACGGAGGGACTCTGTCGCCGCCGCCTGAATCTCTGCTGGCTTGCCGAGCGAGCGGAGCGCATCGCTCAAGCCCAGGAGAAATTCCTGCCGCCGCTCGTACTGTTTGCGCCTGGTGATGTCCTGGAAGATCACAGCCACACGCCTGCTGCCGCGCACCGCCGGTTCCTCAATGCGGAACACGTAGAAGTTGTACCAACGGCCGAGTGGTGCGGCGTACTGCTCCAGGCGCTCACTGCGTCCGGTCCGGGCCACCCGGTCGTAGATTTCCAGCCAATACGACTCGAAGCCGGGCACCACTTCGCTGAGGCACCGATGGGTGTAGTCAGGAACGCCGGTCATCCCCGAAGCCGCCGGATTGCCTTCGAGATACAGAGCGTCGACGGGCTGTCCCGACTCGTCGTACATCACTTCGGCGAGCACGAAGCCCTCATCGATCGACTCGAACAGCGTGCGGTACTTCGCCTCGCTCTCGCGCAGCGCCGCCTCGGCGCGGGCGCGCTCGACCGCCGCCCAGGTGCGCTCGGCGACTTCGCCGAGCAGATCCACTGCCTCCTGCGGCCAGTGGCGCGGCGCGGTATCGCCCATGATCAGGGTGGACAAGGGCCCGCGTTCCTTGGCCAGCGCCACCCCCAGCAGGGAACGCACGCCGAAGCGGGTGTAGCGCTCCCTGATCCGCGGGCTGAGCCGTTCGTAGCTGGCGAGGTCCGGCGCGTTGAACAACTGCCCGCTGCGGCGGAAGGCGATGAACTCCGGGACGTCGGACACGTCGTGGCGACCAACGAGCGAGGGCAGGCCGGCGCGGGCGGCGTCCGCGAGGATGGTGGCCACCGTACCGGCCTCGTCGTACTCAGTGTAGTAGCACCAGCCGGCATCAAAGCGCTCCCGAAGCAGCCGCGTGGCGGCAGCCTGGATCGCGGCGGGCTCCGCCAGGGGCCTCAGGGTATCGCTGAGCTTCAGCAGGAACGCCTGCCGCTCCTCGCTCGCCCGCAGCGCCAACTCTGCACGCTTCTGCTCGGTGATGTCACCGTACAGCACGGCGAAGTGGTCGCCTCCCCGCGGGTACGCGTTGACGCGCAGCCAGCGGTCCACGTGAGGAAAGTGCCGCTCCGTGTGCATGGACTCGCCCTCGGCGACGAGGCGCGCGTAGGTGTCGATCAGCCCGCGGTCGAGGTTCGGTAAGGCCTCGGTCGCGCGTCGGCCCCTGAGCGCCTCGGGCGTGAGGCCGCTGTGCCGCACGAGCGCCGAGTTCAGCTCGAGGTAGCGGTAGTCCACCACGTGGCCGTCGGCGTCGCGCACAAGCTCGCACAGCGCGAATCCCTCGTCCATCGTCTCGAAGAGGGTGCGGTATTTCTCCTCGCTCTCGCGCAGCGCCACCTCAGCACGCTCGCGCTCGACAGCTTCGGTGTGGCGCGAGAGGATGATGGCGGCGGCCTGCGTGATGGCTTCGGCGACGGCGAATTCCTGCGCCGAAGCCTCATGGACTCCGGCGAAGTACATCGCGAAGCTGCCGACGGCTTTGCCTTCGGCGGTCAGGATCGGGTAGGAACTGGCCGAGCGAAAGTGGTGCGCCGACGCAAGACCGAGATACGGCTGCCACCGTGGGTCCTCGAGAATGTCCGGCGTGAGCGCAGGGTGCCCGCTGGCGATGGCGTATCCGCTGCAGAACGACGCGTCCCCGACGGGGAAACCGTCCAGCGGCCCCGTGTACGTTTGGGGCATGTCGCCCGCACCGTCGATCGCGTGCAGGCTAGTACCATCCGGGTAGGCGAGATAGAAGGCGGTCCGCACGTCGCCTCCCAGCTGCTCTTTGACGATCCGGGTCAGCGTGTTCAGTGAGCGTGCGAGCGGCTCACCGTTCATTGCCGACTGAAACGCCTCGTTCTGGATGTGGGTGCGCCGTTCGCTGGTGCGTAAGGCTTCTTCCGCGCGGGCGCGCTCCACCGCCGCCCACGTCCGCTCGGCGACCTCCTCGACCAGTGCCACCTCGCCCGGCGTCCACTCGTGCGGCTCGGGGAAATGCAGGAAGAAGAGGGCCGCGAGCCGCCCGCCCTTGATCAGCGGGACGCCGACGGCGGCGCGGACCATGATGGCGGCGTAGACCGTCCGCTCCGCCTCGCTCAACTTCGGGTCGCGTGGCGCGTCGGTCACGCAGACGGTGCGGCCGGTGCGAAGCTCGGCGAAGAACCGGGCACCGAAGCCCTCGAATGGGTAGCGGCCGGCGAAGCTCGGCACGCCGTCGGTGTAGTCGCGGTGGACGGTGAAGTGCACGTTGTCGGCCTCGATCTCGGCGTACGCCGCGCGGCCGGCCCCGAAGTGATGCCCGAGCACGCGGGCGGCCTCGCTCTGAATTTCGATAGGGTCGGAGAGCGGGCGCAGCGCGTCGGAGAGCCTCAGCAGGAAGGTCTGCCGCTCCTCGCTCGCCCGCAGCACATCTTCAGCGTGCTTGCGCTCGGTGACATCCTCGTAAAGGACGGTCAGACGGTCCCCTCCACGCGGATAGGTGAACACCTCGAACCAGCGCCCGTAGGAGGCGACCTCCTGTTCGAGCCGCTCCGGCACGCCGCTCCTGGCGACCCGGTCAAAGGCCGCGTGCCAGCTCGGCTCCAGGCCCGGCATCACCTCGCTCGCCCGGTGCCCCCGCGCCTGGGCGACGGGAATGCCGAAGAGCCGCTCGAAGGCGGGGTTCAGCTCCAGGTAGAGCTGATCGACGGCCCGGCCGTCCGCGTCCCGGATGAGTTCCAGCTCGCAGTAGCCCTGGCCCATGGTTTCAAAGAGGGTGCGGTATTTCGCCTCGCTCTCCCTCAGCGCATCCTCGGCACGGGCGCGCTCGACCGCCGCCCAGGTGCGTTCCGAAACTTCGCGCAGCAGAGCAAGTTCGTGACCTGTCCAATCGTGGCGACGGTTGTCCTGAGCGACGAGGTAGGCGACGAAGCGCGCCTCCTTCATCACGGGGACCGCACAGGAGGCCGTGATGTCGAGCTGACTCCAATTTTCGCGTTCGGCCCCCGAGATGCGGGGATCGCTCGTGGCATCGGCGACGATGGCCGGGCGGCCAGCGGTTAATTCCCTGGTCATGAAGGGGCCGAAATCGTCCATCCGGTAGCGTCCGGCGGCGACCGAGGGCATCCCCCGCCTCGGCCAGTCACGCTCGACGATAACCACGATGTCCGGCTCGTAACGGATTTCGCAGTAGGCGACCCGGCCGATATCCAGGTGCTCGGCGGTCATCCGGCTGGCCGTCTCCTGGATGGCGACCGGGTCGGCCAGCGGGCGCAGCGCGTCGGAAAGCTCCAGCAGGAACGCCTGCCGCTCCTCGCTCGCCCGCAGGGCTTCTTCTGCCTGCGAGCGCTCCAGCAGGTCCGCGAGCTGGCGCACCAGGACGTCAAAGAGGTTGAAGTCCAGGTCATGCAGGCGGCGCGGTGAGCGCCAGTGCGTCGAGATCAGGCCGATGGGCCGACCCGAGCGCGACACCAGCGGCGTGGACTGGACGGCCCGCAGGCCGGAGCGGCGGAACTCCTCCAGGTCCCGCGTGCCCGCCAGCTCGGCGCTCGCCTCCACGTCCTCCACGAGCACGCGCCCGGCCAGGCGGAACGACGGGACGCGGGGGCTGGCGGGACTCGCGTCGACGTGCTGCCAGTACTCCTGCGACTGCGGGTGGATGTTCCGGGCCGCGAGGACGACCATCCGCTCGCCGCCCGGCTCCAGCAACTGGATGCTGGCCGCGTCCGCTCCCAGGAGCCGCATGGCCGCCGCCAGGACCTGCCCATGCAGCGCCTGGGGTTGCTGCTCCGAGAGGAGGCTGGTGCTGAGCCGCTGAAGCACCCTGGCCCCCGCCAGTTCCGCCGCGAGCCGCGCCTCGCTGGCCGAGAGCGCCGCCGTGCGTTCCTGCACGCGCCGCTCCAGTTCCTCGTTCAGCGCCTGCAACTCGCGCTCGGCCTCCTTGCGCGCGGAAACGTCGAGGAACGCGCAGATCGCGCCCGCCACCTCGCCCTCGGGGCCGCGCAGGGGCCGGATGTTCAGCAGCAACTCCAGGCGCGCGCCGTCCGCCCGCTCAAGGGTCAACTCCACGTCGCTGAGCGGCTCCCCGCTCCTGAGCACGCGGGTCACGGGTGAGTCGTCCGCTCGCACCGGGTCGCCCGTGGCGTCCAGCACGCGCGGCCCCCCGCAGAGCGCCCAGGTCGTGTCGTCTGGGTCCGGCTCGTGCCCCCACAGCTCGGCGGCCCGGCGGTTGTGGTAGCCCAAGCGCCCCTCGCGGTCGCAGGCGTACACCCCCACCGGCACCAGGGCCAGCAGCTCGCGCACCTCCTGCTCGCCCTGACGCCGCACGTGACTCAACTCCAGTTGCGCCCCTACTCGCGCCACCAGTTCACGCGACGAGAACGGCTTGGTGAGGTAGTCGTCGGCCCCGGCGAGGATGCCTTCAATCGCCGCTTCCTCGTTCACGCGCGCGGTCAGCAGAATGAGGGGGACGGTGCCCAGCTCGCGGTCGGCCCGCCACGCGCGCAGCAGAGAGAAGCCGTCCAGTCCCGGCATGAGCACGTCGGCGAGCATCAGGTCGGGCGGGTCCTGACGCGCCAGGGCCAGGGCCTCGTCGCCGCTCGCGGCCAGGGTCACCCGCCAGCGCTCCCCCAGCGTCCGTGCCAGATACTCGCGCATATCCGCGTCGTCATCCACCACCAGGACGTGGGCACCCGGTTGGTGCACGGGCAAGGCTTCGCCCGCCGGACCGACCATGCTCTCCAGCACGCCCTGCGGCGGCTTTGCGGGCGCGTCGATCCAGCGGCCTGCCTCCTGCGCCAGTTGCGCCGCGAGCGGGTGCCCGGCGCGCACCGGCTCACCCTCGCTGGCGGGCCGCAGACCCACATCGGTCACATTCAGCCAGAGGGTGAAGGTCGTGCCGCGGCCGGGTTCGCTGCTCACCCTTACGCGCCCGCGGTGCAGCCGCACGAGTTCGTCGACCATCGCCAGCCCGATTCCGGCACCCTCTTCCGTGCGCGCCCGGGTGCCGCGCACCCGGTGGAAGCGCCGGAAGACGTGGGGCTGCTCGTCCGGCGAGATGCCCACACCCGTGTCGCTGACGTCCAGTTGAACGTGTTGCGGCAGCTCGCGCAGCCGCAGCGTGACCGTCCCCTCGAAGGTGAACTTGAGGGCATTGGAGAGCAGGTTGGAGACGATGCGCTCCCACATGGCCGGGTCCACCGGCACTGCCCTCGGCAGCGGCGGGCAGTCCACCTCGAAGTGCAGTCCGGCCCGCTCGATGGCCGGGCGGAACAGGCGGGCGATCTCCAGCGTCAGGGCGGCGAGGTCGGTGGGCACAAGCCCGGGGCGCAGCCGCCCGGCCTCGATCCGGGAGAAGTCCAGCAGGGTGTCCACCAGGCTGAGCAGGCGACGCGCGTTGCGCGAGGCCATGTCCAGTTCTTCCCGCAGCGGCCCGGCTGCCGTCTCCGGCAAGGTCAGCGCATCCTCCAGCGGGGCGAGGATCATGGTGAGCGGCGTGCGGAACTCGTGGCTCACGTTCGAGAAGAATTCGGTTCTGGCGCGGTCCAGCTCCGCCAGTTGCGCCAGCCGCTCGCGCTCCTGCTCGCGCAGCCGTGCCTGCGCCAGGTTGCTCCCGGCCTGCTGCGCGAACAGCTCGATGAAGTCGCGGTAGGCATCGTCGAACGGGAGGCGGGCACTCAGGCCCGCCACCAGCACGTGGCGCACGTCCCCCTCACCCGAACGCAGCGGCACCACCAGCGCCCCACCCACCGCCTCGTCCCGGGTTCCCGTGCGGAGGTCGCCCGGTCCGGCACCGTGAGGGGCCGCGTACACGGTGGACCGTTGCCGTACCGCCTGACCGAGCGGCCAGGGCGCGTTCGCGCTCAGCAGGTCCACGCGGCGCGGGGCCGGGGCCGCTGGGGCGTCCACTCCGGCGTGGGCGCAGCGGGTGGCCCACAGCCCCTCGGCGTCCACCTCATAGAGCAGCGCGAACGGAAGGTCGCCTGGAATCTCGGCGCTCACCCCCTCGACCCTCGCGTAGGCGGCGGCCAGATCGTGTGCGCCTGCCGCCGCCGTGAGGGCACGCAGCGCCGCCATCCGCCGGGCCGAGAGCACCTGCGCCGTGGTCTCGCTGACGACGGTGATGACCCCCCGCACGGCACCGCGGTCGTCCCGCAAAGGACTCATGGAACTGGTGAAGTACGCCTCCTCGACAAAGCCGTGCCGGTTCAGTTCAAAGGGCTGGTTCTCGGCGTAGGTGGCCTCGCCGATCTCCAGCACCGTCCGGTACGTCGCCACCTGGGAAGCCCACAGGCCGTTCCAGCTCACCCAGGCGGGGAGGCCCATCGCCCTGGGGTGGAGATGGCCGAGCACGGAGACCCAGGCGTCGTTGTAGAGCTGCACGAACTCCTCGCCCCAGAAGATGCAGGTGGGAAAGCGCGAGTGCAGCACGCTGGCGAGCACGACTTTCAGGCTCTCCGACCACCCCATCACGGGGCCGAGCGGCGTGGCCTCCCAGTCCACCCCGCGCAGGGCCTCGCGGGCTGGCCCGCTCCCGGCGAAAAGCGCGCCGCGTATCTCCGCCTCATTGCGGGGCTGGGGAAAGCGGCCCCCCGCCAGCAGGTCGGCGGCGGTGCGGCCGATGTTCTGGAGCGGCAACACGAGGTCTGCCGCCCCGGCTTCAATCGCGGCGCGCGGCATGTCGGCGTGGGCCGCCGTGTCCGGACTCTGCACCAGCACGGCACCACCGGCATCCCGAACGGCCCGTGCGCCCGCCGCGCCGTCGTGCGCCATGCCGGTCAGGACCACCGAGAGCACGCGCGCACCGAAGCTGTCGGCCAGCGACGCCAGCAGCCGGTCCAGCGGGCGTTCTTCCAGCAGCAGGCCCCGCAGCGGCGTGAGGGCGCAACTGCGGTCGGGCAGCACCTCCAGGATGGTGTGCGGCGGACTCACATAGATGCGACCCGGTTCAAGCACCGTGCCGCTTTCGACCCACTGCACGGGCAACCGGCTGCGGCGGCTCAGAATCTCCACAAGCGCACTCGTTACTTTCAGGTGCTGCCCGACGAGCACGGCCGCGGGCAGCCCCGCCGGCAAATCGGCCAGCACCGCCGACACCGCTTCCACCCCTCCAGCCGAGGTGACCAGGGCCAGCACGTCGAAGGGCAGGGTGGTCGAATGGGGGTGGGAAGGCATAACTGTGCCTTAAGTTAAGCGCGTAAGCCGCGGCAGTTTCAAATCAAAGCCGCAGTTGGAGCGAACGCCTACCCCTGGAGGCGGCGTGAACCTTCCCTGCCGTTGGTGCCACGCTCGCCAGGTTAGCCCCGAGGAGGCATTCGCACTGGTCCAGACCGCCCAGGAAATTGCCCCCACCCACCACGAGCGCTGAAACGGCTCGGGTTATCAGCGCGGGTAGGCTGGCAGGTCGCTCCCCGGAGCGTGGACGCCCTGATTCGCCTGCGGGCAGAGGAGGAACGCCGGGCCTGGGAGCCTCCTCCTGTCCACAGGCTCCGCCGGTGTTCGCAGGGCAGGTCAGGACAGGGAGCCAGGCTCTTGCAGCAGCTGCCTGGCCCCCTCGGGAGCCAGCGGCCGGCCGAACAGGTACCCCTGGCCGAGCTGGCAGGCCATCTCCTGAAGGTGGTGCAGCTGCTGTTCCTCCTCGATGCCTTCCGCCACCACATGCAGTTCCAGATGCCGGCCCAGGTTCACGATGGTCCGCAGGACCTCCGGCTCCTGTGTCACCATCGACATGAACGACCGGTCGATCTTCAGGCCGTCCAGGGGCAGCCGTTGCAGGTAGCTGAGGCTGGAATACCCGGTGCCGAAGTCGTCCACCACCACCCCAATCCCCAGGGCCTGAAGCTGTTTCAGGGTGTCCAGGCTCGCGCTCGACCCACTGACCAGCAGGCGTTCGGTGATCTCCAGCCGGAGGTGCCGGGCCGGGAACCCGGTTTCCCCGAGGACATGCTGAACCTGCCCCACCACGTCCGGCTGCTCGAAATGCCGGGCGGAGAGGTTGACGTTCAGGGTCAGCGGCGTTCCCAGCTCGTTCATCCAGGTGCCCACCTGCTGGCAGGCCTCGCGCAGCACCCACAGGTCGATCTCACAGATGAGGCCACTTTCCTCGGCCAGGGGAATGAACTCCCCCGGCGAGATCAGGCCGTGCCGGGGATGCTGCCAGCGCACCAGGGCCTCGAAGCCCAGCACGGACCGGTCGGCCAGCGCCACGATAGGCTGGTAGTGCACCAGCAGTTCCCCGTACTCCACGGCCTTGCGCAGATCGCGTTGCAGGTTCATCAACGCGATCTGGCGCTCCCGCATGGCCGGCTCGAAGATGGCGTAGCCGCCGCGGCGTTCTGATTTCGCGCGGTACATGGCGATATCGGCGTCCCGCAGGGCATCCTCGGCGCTGGTGTACGTCTGCTCGCACAGCGTCACGCCGATGCTGACCGTGCTGCGCAGTTCCTGGCCCGCCACGATGAAGGGGGCCGTGAACTGTTGCAGGAGGGCCTCCACCCGCCGCTCGACGTCCTGCCTGGAGGACACGTCCTCCAGCAGGATCACGAATTCGTCCCCGCCCAGGCGGGCGACGGTGTTCGCCGGGGCCGTCGCCCCGCGCAGACGGGCCGCGATGCCCAGCAGCAGTTCGTCCCCGGCGGCGTGGCCCAGGCTGTCGTTGACGAGCTTGAAGCGGTCGAAGTCCAGGAACAGCACCGCGAAGTTGTTGGCGTGCCGGTTGAGCTTGCGCTGGATGGCGTGCTCCAGGCGGTCCATGTACAGGGCGCGGTTGGGAAGCCCGGTCAGGGCGTCGTGAAAGGCGTCGTGCTGCAACTGCTGGTTGAGCTGCTGGAGGGTGTGCGTGCGCTCGCGGACCCGGGCTTCGAGCTGGGCGTTGGTCTCGCGCAGGGCCTGTTCCATCTGCTTCTGCTGGGTGATGTCCCGGCTGATACCCACGATGCCGCGCACCTGCCCCTGCTCCACGAAGGGAAACTTGGTGGTGAGCAACATGCGCGGCGCGCCGCCGAACACCAGGGGGTACTCGTAGGACACGCTCTGGCCCGTACTCATCACCTGCTGGTCGAGCCGGGTGAGCCGGACACGCTCGGCCTCGTCCACGAACGCCCCGTCCGTGCGGCCCACGATGGCCTCCACCGTGCTGTTCATCATCTCGGCGGCGGCGGGATTGACCAGCAGGTAGCGGCCCGTGTGGTCCTTGATGTAGATCGCGTCCTGGGTGTGTTCGATGATGTGGCGCAGCTTCGCCTCACTCTTGGCCAGCGCCTGCTCCGCCCGTTGCTGGGCGCTGACGTCGTAGGTCACGCCGAACAGCTGGGTGGGCTGGCCGGCGTCGTCCCGCTGCACGTGCGCGCGGGTCTGCGTCGTGAACTCGCGGCCGTCGGGCATCACCAGGCGGGCAGGCAGCTCGTAGTCCTGCCCCTGCTGGAGGATGCGCTGCATCTGGCCCTGGGCCACGGAGCGGTCCTCCGCATGAATGATGGACATCAGTTGCTGCTGCGTCGTGGGCGCAAACGTCGGGGGAATGCCCAGCGCCTCGAAATTGGCCTTGACTTCCACCGCACCCGACTGGAGGTCATTGATCCAGACCACGGTGCGGGTCTTGGACAGGATCAGGTCCAGTTGGCGCTGCTCGTCTTCCAGCAGGTGCTGTACGGTCAGCAGGGCCTGCTCGGCCAGACGTTGCGTGCAGGCGTCCGTCACCACGGCCGCGAGATCCATTAGCAGGAGCCGCTCGGGGGCCGTGAGATCCGCCCGGGGTGGCCGGTCCATCAGGCCCAGGCTGCCCAGGGGCCGTCCCTCCGGGGTCCACAGGGGCACGCCGGCATAGAAGCGGAACTCCGGCAGGGGCCACCCCTCACAGCGCGGATCGCGGGCGGTGTCCGGCACGACCACGATCTCACCCGGCTCGCCCACCTGGAGGGCGTGGGCGCAGAAGGCCCCTTCCGGGCCAGTGGCCGGGTGCCCGTACCAGGACCGGAAGAGCTGCTGCTGGTCCGCGGCGGAGTGGATCAGGGCGACCGGGACACCGAACGTGTGGGCGGCCAGGCGCGTCAGGCGCTCCAGCGGCTCCTCGGGAGGGGTATGCAGGCGCTCGTAGCGTGACAGGGCGGCCAAGCGTGCCTGGACACGGGAAGGCAATGTGGCTGGGGACATGGGCAACTCCAACGGCGTGCGCGCTGGCATGAGCAGGAGCGGGAACGCCACCCCTCCTCTCCACCGGTTTCACACTCTGGCCCGGGGCGTCTTACATCTTCCTGACGTCGCCGGCGGCTCTCCCGGCCAGTCAACAGCAGCCGGGACAGTACCGCCCCTGACCGGGCAGCGGGCCGGGGAGTCATACGGGATTGCTTTGATTCCAGAACATCTGGAAAACCACCAGATGTTCTTCCATCTCCGCAACCCCGTACTTTTTGCTTCTCGCTTCGCTCGGTTGATTCCAAGGAATCAACGCAATCTGGTATCAGGGGACCGGGGGCGGCGTTCCGTGGGGGGGAATCACCTCGGCGGGCTGGGGCCGGGCAAAGTAGTACCCCTGGACGTGGGTGCAGCCGACGCCCTGCAGGACGTCGAGTTCCCGCTGCTCCTCGACCCCCTCCGCCACCACGGTGATGCCCAGGCGCTGGCCGAGCAGCATGACCGCCGAGAGCAGGGCCTGGCGGCGCGGCTCCTGATGCACCTGCCGGACGAACGCCCGATCGACTTTCAGGATGTCGATGGGCAGCCGCCCCAGGATCGCGAGGCTGGAAAAGCCCGTCCCGAAATCGTCCAGGGCCACACAGACGCCGAGTTCGCGCAGGGCGTGCAGTTGTGCCGTCACGAAGTCGGCCTCCTGCACCACCACCGCCTCGGTGAGTTCCAGGGTTAGCTGCCGGGCGTTCGCGCCGGTCTCCTGCAGAAGCTGGGCCACGTGGGCGGGAAACTCCGGGCGCATCAACTGCGTGGCGCTGACGTTCACGCTGACCGTGACGGGCCGGCCCCACTGCGCCGTCCACGCGACGCTCTGCCGCAGGGCGCGGCGCAGGATCACGGTGCCCAGGTCGCTGATCAGCCCGGCTTCCTCGGCCACCCGGATGAACTCCGCCGGGCTGACCCAGCCCAGGTCCGGGTCCTGCCAGCGTGCCAGCGCCTCGAAAGAACTCCACTCCTGCCGGACGAGATTCACGATGGGCTGGTAATACACGTCCAGGCGGCCCTCCTGCAGGGCGCTGCGCAACTGCCGCTCGATCAGCACCCGGCGCAGTTGAGTCAGCCCCAGGCTCGGCGTATAGGCGCACCAGTGGCCCGGCCCGTTCCGCTTGGCCTCATGCAGGGCGAGATCGGCGTGCTGGTAGAGTTCGGTGCTGGTCTGCCCGTCCTGCGGACTCACGCACAGGCCGATGCAGACGCTGACGTGGAATTCGATCTCGTTGATCGACACCGGCTGGCCGAGGAGGGCCACGAGTTCCTGGGCGACCCGGGCGGCCTCCGCAGCCCCGACGCCGGGCAGGAGCAGGCCATACTCGTCGCCTGCCAGCCGCGTGACCAGCACGTGCTCTTCCAGATGCCAGGTCAGCCGCTGCGCGATCACCCGCAGGAGCGCGTCGCCCATGTGATGGCCGTAGGTGTCGTTCACCAGCTTGAACTGGTCCACGTCGATCAGCAGCACGGCCTGCTGCGACCCCTGGGTCAGCCGCTCCAGCGCCTGGTTGAACGTCCGGCGGTTGGGCAGGCCCGTCAGCTCGTCCTGGTGCGCCTGGGCCTCCAGTTGCTTGCGCAGGGTGTAGGCCTCGGTGATGTCCGTGAACGACACCACGGCCCCGCGCAGCCCCCCGTCTTCCAGCAGGGGGGTGGCTGTCACGGAAAACCAGATGGTCTGCCCCTCGCACCCGGCCAGTTGGAGAACCTCGTTCTTGACGGCCTGGCCCGTGTTCAGCGCGCGCGCCGACGGGGAAGTTCCGGGGGCCAGGGGGCGGCCCAGTTCGTCCAGCAGGTGCCCCTTCAGGTCGAACGTCTCCAGCGGCTGCTCCGGGTCCAGCTCCAGCAGGCGGCGGGCCGTTTGATTGGCCGAGACGATCTGGCCCTGCATGTCGAACAGCATCACCCCTTCTTCCAGGGCCGTGAGGATGGCCTGGGCCTGCGCCTCGCTGCGTTCCAGGGCGTACAGCAACTGGGCGCGTTGCAGCGCCTGGGCCAGGTGGGGCTGCAACCACAGCAGGTGTTCCAGCGCGTCCTCCGTGGGCCGCTGCCCCTGGGCGAAACCCAGCGCCAGCAGGCCGGTGAGTTCCTGCTGGTGGCGCAGCGGGACCATCAGGATGTCGCCCTGTCCCTCCAGCAGGTTCCCGGCCAGGAGGTGGGGCAGGCGGCCTTCCCGGAGGGCGTCGTGCAGCCAGAAGGGGCCGCCCTGCGCCACCCTGGTTCCCAGGCCGGTGTCCGGGTTGAGCACGAACTGCCGCAGGTGCCCGAGCAGTTCCGGGGCCACCTCCTGGCCGGCCAGCACCCGCAGCGTGCCGCTGCCCTGGAGATGGCCGGCGAGCAGCGCGCGGGACGTGCCCATCAGGCGCGTGACCGTCTCCAGGGCGACGCGGTACACCGACCGGGCATCCCCCGCACGGCTGAGCGCCACCAGGATCTCCCCGGTCTCGGCCTCCCAGCGCTGGCGCTGGCGTTCCTCGGTCACGTCGCGCATGGTGCCGGTCCACGTCTGCACCACGCCCCGTTCGTCCGCAACGGGCACGGCGTGGGCCACCACCTCGCGGTAGACCCCGCTGGCCGTCATCAGCCGCGCCCCCATCACGAACGGTTGGGCGGCGGTCATGCCCGTCAGGATGTCCGCCTGCACACGCTCCCGGTCCTCGGGGTGCACCGCGTTCAGATAACCCAGGCCCTGGTAGGCCTCGTAGGTCTGGCCGGTAAACGCCTCCCAGGACGGCATCGGTTGCCGGGACTGGAAATCGCTCTCCGTTTCCCAGAGGATGGCGTGGGTCGTTTCGAGCAGCATGCGGTACCGGCCCTCGCTGCGCCGGGCCTGCTCATAGAGCTGGGCACGCTCGATGGCACTCGCGCAGTGGGCGGCGAGCCAGGTGAGCCGGCCGCGCGTGGCCGTGTCCAGGGTGTCCGTCTGCCGCAGGCTGAGCAGCAGAACACCCAGGATCCGGCCACTGGCAATCAAGGGCACCCCCACCAGCGCCCGGGTCCGGTCGTCCAGCCCCAGCTCCGGGTACTGGGCCTGGCAGGCCGCTCTGGGCCACACCCTCAGCTCGCCCGTCCGGAAGGTGTCCGTGAGTGGCAGGTGGGCGCTGACCGGCACCTCGCGGTAGGGGCGAACGAGTTCCTCGTCGAAGTCGACCGTGTACCGGACATCGAGCATCTCGCGCGCGGGGTCGTGCAGGGCCACCAGCACCCCGTGCGCTTCCTGGTGCAGGTGCTCCAGCACCGTGGCAATCACCTGCTCAAGCTGACTGGCCGCGTTCAGCGTGTCCGTCAACTGGAGCAGGTGGAGCGCGTCTTGCTGGGTGCGCCGGAGGTCCGTGACCTCCTGACAGAACACCTCGGCCCCCTCCGCCGTCGGGTAAGCCCTGACGCTCAACTGACGGTCAAGGGTGGGGCAGGCGGCCTCAAAGGCCACAGGCCCGCCGCCCCACATCACCGGCTCCAGCCGTTCGAGAAAGCGAACGGCTTCCGGCAGCAGGTCGTGGACCCGTATTCCCAGGGGCGATTGTGCGGAAGGAAAGAGACGTCTGGCCGCACCGTTGATGTAGGTGAGCTGCCAGTTCCGGTCAAAGGCGACATAACCGTCTGTCATGGCCTCGAGAAGGTGAGGTTCTCTGTTGCGCATCCTGACCTCGGTTAAGTTGAAGCTTCGGAATGCTGGCACGCCCACCGACGCCGCGCCGTGAAGTTCCTCACGAGTGTTGGCGATGATAAAGCCCGTCGCAAAACTCGTGTGCGAATGGGGCTGACGCACGGGGTCAGGCAGGCATCAAAGGCCTGGTGCGGCTGGGTTGACGAAGGGCCTGGTAGAGGGTTTCGCGTAACACACCCAGTTCCCGTGCCAGGGCCGCTTTCTTCTCCCCCGCCTGAAGCCGAGGGTGGCATACACTGCCGGCAATGGGAGGACGAAGGCAGGCTGAAACCAAACTGACCAGTGGCCTGCAAACCCCAGGACTCCCGTTTCAATCCACAGCCCACCCGAAGGCAGGCTGAAACGACACACTGCGCGGGCAGGCTCGTGACCTTGAAGTTTCAATCCACAGCCCACCCGAAGGCAGGCTGAAACCACGGCCAAGGTCTCGCCCTGCTTGATGACGCTGTCGTTTCAATCCACAGCCCACCCGAAGGCAGGCTGAAACCAAAACCGTCGAGCGGACCTTCACCCGCCTGCGGGTTTCAATCCACAGCCCACCCGAAGGCAGGCTGAAACCCTCGACATGCTCAGCTACCTGGCCGACACCATCCAGTTTCAATCCACAGCCCACCCGAAGGCAGGCTGAAACAGTTCAGCGCCTGATGCCGTTCAGGACGCCGTTCCGCTTCCAGTTTGCGCGAACGGCCTGACGGCTGTCCAGGCCCAGCGGCGTCTTGCGCCTGCCCTCTTCATAAAACAGCGTGCCTCGCGGCCTCTTCCGGCGGCGCGAACCCCCCGGCTTCTGGCCGCCGCATGGGGTTCGCGCCGCTGCCACGTGCCGCCCAGATTGCCCGACAGCCAGTGTCGGGCACGGGCTGCACCCTTCCAGCGTGACGCCGAAAGCGGCGTTCACACCGTCCCACAGCGGAAAAACCGCTGCTGGGCAGGAAGGGGTTTGCCATGAAAAAACTGCTGCTGGTTCTGGTGTTGGTCTGGGGGGCAGGAACGCTCGCGTCGGCGCTTCCAGGGGTGCCTGGGGGGGCCGCCGTGCCCCTCGAAGACCCCATCCGTCCGATTGGTGGGTAGTGCGTAGACTGGGCGGGTGACGTTCCCGGAGTTGCTCGCCCACATCGGGACGCTGCTGGCCGCGCAGGAATGGCAGGCAGCGTCCCTGCACGTGCGCCGCGCGGCGCAGGAGGTGACTTCCCGTGCGGGTGGAAAGCAACTGCGCGAGGTGGTTCTCTCCCACCTGCCGCCCCAGCAACGGGGTGCAGGAGAGTGGCCCCACGCCCTGGCCTGGACGGCCTACCGCAGCGGCGACCTGACCCTGCTGGGCGAGGTGCTGGACGCACTCCCTGGCGGTTTTCCCGCCTTCGAGGCGTTCCGGGCCTCCCTGAAACCCGACTGGGCGGTTACGCGGGACTGGGCGGCTCAGGCACGGCTGGACGGAGCCGACCGAGCGGTGGCCGCGCGTTTCCACGCCTGTGCCCTGGCCGCCCTGGACGACCCGGCCTGGCCTGCCGCATTCGAGGAGGCGCGGCAGGCTTCGGGACGGCGTGACCGGGGGCTGCTGCACCTGGAACTGGCCTGCCACCTCATCAACGTGAAGCAGGAGGCGGCTGCGCGGGACGCCCTGGCGCGGGCGGTACCCGACTTGCGGGGGGACCCCTGGGCACAGACGCTGGTGCAGGCGAACCTGGGCATTTCCTGCCTGCGGCTGGGGGACCTGGGGGCGGCCGAGCGTGCCCTGCGGGAGGCAGTGCGCTGGGGCGAGCATCCCGAGGGACGGGCGTCACTCTCGGCGGCGTGGCAGGGGCTGGGGGGGCTGTACCTGCAACAGGGGCAGCTCGCGCGGGCCGCCCATGCGTACAGTGAGGCGCACCGCAAGGCCGAGTTCTGGGGGGACCGCCGCATGGCCCTGCGCGCGCAGGCCAATGTCCACCGCCTGCGGGGCGAACTCGACGAGGCGTTGAGCCTGCTGCACGACGCCCTCGCCTACGAGGAGGCACTGGAGGGGCAGCCGCATCCGCTGTACGCGGATCTGGCAGCCCTGCGCCTCCTGGCAGGCGACCCGGCGGGCGCGCGGGCCTGCCTCGCACAGGTGCGGGCCGAGACGATCAAGGACACCTGGCGCGCCCAAGTGGTGCGGGCCGAACTGCGGCGGCGGGCCGGGGAAGGCGATGTGCTGGCCGAACTCCAGGACCTGGACCTCAACCATACCTGGACGCGGCAGGAAGCCTGGGCCTTTCCCGAACTGTTCGCGCCGCTGGGTCTGCCAGGCCAGCCCCCCCCCTGGACCGCGACCGTGACGACCGACGGCCCGGTGCGCCTGAGCATGAATGGCGTGGACGTGCCGCTCCCGCCCACCCGCCCGGAAGCGTCGCTGCTGGCGTTCCTCCTGTTGCATGGGGGGCAGGCCTCGGTGGAGCGTGTGCTGGAGGGCGTCACGCTGCCCGGCACGACGCCCCGGCGACAGCGGCAGGCCCTCAGCAAGGTGGTGGCCGCCCTGCGCGAAGTGCTGGCGTGGCCGGGGGCCGTGCAGTCGGGGGGCAGCCTGCTAACCCTCTCGAAGGAAGTCGAATGGACACTCGTCACCCCACCCCCCGGACGGACCGACACCTTCTGTGAGGGTCTGCTGGACGAGTGGGTGGTGCAGTGGCGCAATGACTCCATCTGACTCAGGTTTCCTGTATATCTTTCTCGGTAAATTGCCTGAGTAACAGATAGGCGACACCCCCGGCACACGCTACGGTCATGCCCGTCCCCGGTGCGCCTGAATCCTTGACCAAATGTGAGCGTCTGTTTCGCCTGGCGGCCCTGCTGCGGGAGGGGCCGCGCAGTGTGCGGGACATCGCCCGGAACTTCTACCCCACGGCGTCCGTCGGTGGGCCAGGCTGGAGCGGCATCGAGCGCGCGGTGCAGCGCGACCTGAATGACCTCGCCCGCCTCGAACCCGACTTCGAGGCCTTGTCCGGCAGGCCGCCGCGCTACCGCATCCACACCCAGCGCAGTTCGCTGCATCCGGTGGAACTGCTGGCGCTGCACGCCGCGGCCCGGCTCACCTACCACCGGGCGTCGGGTCAGGCGCTGTACCACCGGCAGGCCCTCCAGCAGTTGACGAAGTGGCTTCCCGAGCATCTTCAGCCCGTGGTGAACCGCAGCCTGAAGGACGTGGGGCACCGCCGCAGCCGCGAGGACATGAACCTCGAAAAGGTCTCGCAGGCCTGGATGGACGCCTCCCCGCTGCGTTTCGAGTACCAGAAGCCCGGCGGCAGCGGGCAGTGGCGCACCAACATCATCGAGACGTACCTGATAGAGGCGCATCCCCAGAACCTCGACCTGTACGTGGTCGGCCTGGAAACCAGCTTTCACCGCGACGTGCGGACTTTCAAGCTCTCGCGGATGCGGGGCCTGCAATCCATTCCCGGCGAGCGCTACCGCATTCCCGACAGCTTCGACCCCACCGCCTTTTTCCGCTCCGCCTGGGGCGTGGTGGGTGCGCAGGGCAACAAAACGGTGAGAATCGAGCTGCGTTTCCGTGCCGATGCCGCCTACCGCATTCTGGAAGGTGGGTACGCCCATCTGGATACCCCCAGCCGCCAACCCGACGGCAGCGTGCTGGCCTCGGTGCAGGCTCCCCTTGACGGCAGCGGCCTCCCGCGCGAGGTCATGCCCTGGATTCTGAGTTGGGGGCCGCGTGTAGACGTGCTGGGGCCGCCGGACATTCGTACCCACTGGCTGGCCGAACTGCGGGAGGCGTGCGGGCAATCGGCGGGAGAGGAGAACATGACCAGAAACCGTTATATGGGCCACAGCCCCAGCCGGGAAAACTCCGAGTGGCAGACGCTCAGGGACCACGTGGAGGGGGTCACGCGCCGCCTGGAACATCACGTGCGGTATCTCACCCTGCCGGGGAATGTGCCGGAACTGCGGCCCTACGCGCGGCTTACCGGCTACCTGCACGACCTGGGCAAGTACCGCGGGGACTTCCAGAAGTACCGTCTGGGTTGGAATCCGCAGACCAGGCAACCGCAACAGTTCGGGGAAAAAGCGGTGCCTCACAGCGACGCGGGAGCGAAGGTCATGAGCGTTCGCATGGACGCCGACCGAGAAGCAGGCAACGAACTGCCCCTCGTCATCGCCAACCATCACGGGCGGCTGCGGGACGTGGACGCCCTGGAAACAAGGCTGGCCGAGACCGACCCGGACGAGGTGTTCGCCCTGCTGGAACTAGCGGGGGACGAGTTCCCGGAGCTGATAGACCTGTACAACGCCGATCTGCCCGCCCTGCCGCTGGCGGACACCGAACGCGCCTTCCTGATTCGCTTCCTGCTGGGCGCGCTGGTGGATGCCGACCGCCTGGACACCGAGGAACACGGCAGCCCCGGCAAGGCGAAGTTGCGTGAATGCCATGCCGCCGAACAGGACGAGATGGCGCTCCTCTTTTCCCGCCTCCAGGCCGAGCAGGACCGCAAAGCCGCCGAGGACGCCCGCCATCCGCAGCCCATCAACGCCCTGCGCCGCGAGATGTACGCGCAGGCCCTGGAACGGGCAGTGCTGCCCCCCGGCTTCTTCCGGCTCACCCTGCCGACCGGCGGCGGCAAGACCCTGACCTCGCTCGCGTTTGCGCTGGAACACGCGCGGGTGCATGGCCTGCGCCGGGTGGTCTATGCCGTCCCCTTCACCACCATCATCGACCAGACCGCGAAGGTGTTCCGCGGGGTGCTGGAACGGGAAGGCGAGTTCAAGGTGCTGGAACATCACAGCAACCTGGAAGTGAAGGAACGCGAGGAAGGGCAGGAACACCAGACCAGCGCCTCCGAACTGGCGACCGAGAACTGGGACGCGCCCGTCATCGTCACGACCACCGTGCGGCTGTTTCAGGAAACGCTGTTCGGCACGCGCACGGCGCAACTCCGGCGACTGCACAACCTGACCGGCAGCGTCATCGTGCTGGACGAGGCGCAGAGCCTCCCCGCGCACCTGCTGCGGCCCGTGCTGGACGCCCTGCAATTTCTGGTGCGGTACGGCGGGTGCAGCGTGGTGCTGTGTACCGCCACCCAGCCCGCGCTGGACGAATCGCTGGGCTTTCCCAGCCTGAAGGGCGTCCGCGACCTGGTGCCCGACGCCGCCCGCTACTTCGATGAACTCCGGCGCGTGAACTACGAGTTCCGGCTGACGGAGCCGACCCCGTGGCCCACCCTCGCCGCCGAGCTGAGCGAGCAGGAACAGGTGCTGTGTATCGTCAACACCCGCCAGCATGCGCGCGACCTCTACGGCCTGCTGGGAGAGGACGAGGCGAACTTTCACCTCAGCACGGGCATGTGCCCGGCACACCGTAAGCGCGAGCTGGCGCGGATTCGGGAGCGGCTGGCCGGGGGGCTGCCCTGCCGCGTCGTCTCCACCCAACTGATTGAGGCGGGCATCGACGTGGACTTCCCCCGCGTCTACCGTGCGCTGGGGCCGCTGGAGGCCATCGTGCAGGCGGCGGGCCGCTGCAACCGCGAGGGAAAGCTGGAGGCCGGGCAGGTTGTCGTCTTCCGCCCCGAAGACCACAAGATGCCCCGGGGGGATTACGAGGTGCGCGAGCGTCTAGCTGCCAGCCTTCTGAAAGGCGAGCCGAACCTGCACGACCCGGCCATCTTCGCGCCGTATTTCAGCAAGGTCTACAGCAACGTGAGCACCGCGCCGAAGGTCAAGATTCTAGGCGGGGAGAAGGACTTTTTTGCCGCCCACGCGGGGCTGTACTTCACGCAGGTGGCCGACGCCTTCCAGATGATTGAGGGGGACATGCTGCCCGTCATCATTCGCGGTTACGAGGGGGCGCGGGTGGACGCCCTGCTGGCGACCCTGCAAGGCAGCCACAGCAAGCGCGAGCGGCAGGACGCCTGGCGGGCTTTGCAGCAGTACACGGTCAACATCTACGCGCACCAGGCCGACCAGCTGAGGCATCTGCTGGCCGACGTGCCGGAGCTAAAGCAACGGGCGGATTGGCTCGGCGTGGAGCCGCCGAAGGTCAGGCAGTGGCCGCCCACCGCGAAGTACGACGACAAGCTGGGCATTGTCCCCGAGATGGCCGATGACCTGTTCACGACGCTGTAGCCCCCATCGCCCCACCCCCTTGCAAGGAGGAACCATGTGCTAGAGCTGAAAGTCTGGAGTGACTACGCCTGCTTCACCCGTCCCGAGAACAAAGCCGAGCGCGTCAGCTACGACGTGATGACCCCTTCGGCGGCGCGGGGCGTACTGGAAAGCATTTTTTGGAAGCCCGAGTTCCAGTGGCAGGTGCGCGAAATCGTGGTGCTGAAGGAGGTCAAACGCTATAGCATCCTGCGGAATGAGGTGAACACGCTGGCTTCCGAGCGGGCGGCGAGAGGCTGGGCGGCCAGCGGGGGCGGCTTCTTTGCCGAGGAGGACCGCGCCCAGCGGCACGCGCTGGTGCTGAAGGACGTGGCGTACCTCATCCGCGCCGAGATGGTGCTGCAACCGCACGCCAAAGACCCCTTGCAGAAGTACCGGGAAATGTTCCTGCGCCGCGCCGAGAAGGGACAGGCCTTTCACCAGCCCTACCTGGGCAACCGCGAATTCGGCGCGTTTTTCTCGCCCCCTGATGGCACCGAGCAGCCCGCCAACATCGTGCGGCAACTGGGCGGTGAGTACGCCGAGCGGGCGGGCCGGCTGGACCTGGGCCGGATGCTCTTCGATATGGAGTTCCAGCAGGCCCAAAAAGGCCGCCTGAAATACCGCCAGCACGGCACGGAAGGCGCGTGGTGGGTGGAGGGCAACGCCACGCCACGCTTCTTCGACGCGGCGCTGACGGACGGCGGCATCCTGCGCGTGCCCGTGCATCTGTACGGGGAGGTGAAGGGATGAGCCTGCTCTCGCAACTGCGCGACTACGAGCTGAGGATGCGGCAGGAGGGCAAAAAGCCTGTCCCGGCCGGCGAGCAGGCGGGCGAGGGCGAGATGCCCTTTATGTACGCCCTGCAAAACGTGCGCTGGGAAGTGCGCCTGAATGCCGACGGGACAGTGAGGGACGTGCAGCCCCGCACGAGCGGCAAGACCAAGGGCAAGGACTTGGGCAAGCCGCTGCCCGCGCCCAATCTGGTGCGGACAGTGGGCATCAAACCGCGCCTCCTGATGGACAACGCCGAGTACGTTCTGGGCTTTGCCAAGAAGGAAAACGACAAGAACACGGCCAAGCGCCATGACGCCTTCAAGGCCCTCGTTCAGGCTTGTGCCGAGGCCACCCGGCAGCCCAGCGTGCAGGCCGTCGCCCGCTTCCTGGGCAGTCACGACCCCGAACGCTTCCAGGCCGAGCATCTGGCCGACTTCCCCGATTTTGCCCCCGATACCAACGTGATGTTCACGGTGGACGGCGTGAACCCGCTGGAGTTGCGGGAGGTCCAGCAATTCTGGGCTGCGCAGTTCGCGCAGGGCGGCGAGGACTCGGGCGGCGAAGGCTTCCGCGCCGAGTGCCTGATTACGGGTGAAGTCGGCCCGGTGATGGACCGCGAACCCGTCAAAATCAAGGGCATTCAGGGCGGACAGACTTCCGGAATGAACTTCATTAGCGCCAACGCGCAGGCGTTCGAGTCCTATGGCCTGGAGGCTTCGCGGATTGCCCCCGTCAAGTTTGAGGCCGCCGAGCAGTATGCCAACGGCCTTAACCGCCTGCTGGCCGACCCGGACACCTCGCTCAAAATCGGTGGCGTCACCTACGCCTTCTGGACGGGCGAGGGGGCGGTCCCACTGGTTGGCCCGGCCCTCAAAGAGCCAGAGCAGGTGCTGAAGGGCCGTTTTACCTTTCAGGTCAAGCGCGAGAAGAAACAGCGCCCCGAAGAGGTGCGGCAGACGCTCTGGGGCATCTTTACAGGACAGCAGCCTGGCCTGAAACCCGGCGCGGCCTTTTTCGCGGTGGGGATGACGCCCAGCGGCAGCCGTATTGCTGTGAGGACGCACCTGACCAGCACGGTGCAGGACGCCGTGTTTCGCCTGGGCAACTATTTCGCCGCGCAGACGCTGGTGGCCGTCAACGAGAAGGACGAGGGCAGGCTGTACGACCTCCGTACCCTCGTCAGCAGCATGTACCGCGACATCAACAAGGAACACACCGCGCCGGATGTGGATGCCCTGGTGCAGTTCGCGCTGACGGGAAGACCGCTGCCGCAATCGTTCCTGGTGCGCCTCGCCGCCCGCAACCGCGCCGACGAGTACCGCGTGACCCGGCCCCGCGCCGTGCTGACCAAGATGGTGCTGCTCTCCCGCGACTGGAAGGAGTTGGACATGGATAAGGATTCACTCGACGCCCTCAACCCGAATCAACCCGAACCCGCCTACCACCTGGGCCGCCTGCTGGCCGTGCTGGACGACATTCAAAGCAGCGTGATGCGGGCAAACACCACGCTGGTGGACCGCTTCTACGGCTCCATGAGCACCACGCCCTATGCCGTGGTGGGCCGCCTGATTCAGGGGTCGCAGGCGCACCTGCAAAAGCTCCGCAAGGAAAAGCCGGGCGTCTACAGGCTCAAGCAGGACGAACTGGAAAACGTGATGACCCGCCTGCACGACATCCCCGCCAAGCCCCTGACCACCGCGCAGCAGGCGCTGTTCGCCCTGGGTTACTACCACCAGCGCGCCCACGTCAGCGAAGGCATCCGCGAGGGCAAGGCCGCCAGGGAAGCCAAGGCCGCCAGCGACCAGACCCCCGACACCGACCCCAGCGAAGGAGAAGACCAATGACCGACCCCGTGAAGCCCCACCTCGACGCCGCCAACCGCCACGACTTCGTTCTTCTGTTCGACGTGACCAACGGCAACCCCAACGGCGACCCGGACGCCGGAAACTTGCCCCGCGTGGACCCCGAGACAGGCCTGGGCATCGTGACCGACGTGGCCCTCAAGCGCAAGGTTCGCAACTACGTGGACGCGCTGAAGGGGGGCAAGGAGTCCTACAAGATTTACGTGCAACAGGGCGCGATTCTGAATGAACGAAATCTGCGAGCATACAAGGATTTAGGGGTTAAGCCAAAAGAGAATGTTGAAGCGCCGGGAGTCAGAAGATGAATGTGTGACAATTTTTACGATGTTCGCACTTTCGGCGCTGTCATGACGGGCAAAGAAGCAAATGCAGGCCAGGTGCGCGGCCCCGTCCAGTTGACTTTTGCCCGCAGCGTGGACCCGATTCTTGGTTTAGATGCAGCAATTACTCGTGTTGCTCTTACTAAGGCAGGTGAGAAGACCACGCAATCTGACGAGGGCGAGGGATTTTCTACGCATGGCACGATGGGCCGCAAAGCCTACATTCCCTACGGTCTCTACGTGGCACACGGGTTCTATGTGCCCGCCTTCGCCAAGGACACCGGCTTTAGCGATGAAGACCTGGACGTGCTGTGGCAGGCGCTGGTGAACATGTGGGACCTGGACCGCAGCGCCTCGCGCGGCCTGACCGCCTGCCGGGGCCTGTACGTGTTCAGTCACTCGTCACCGCTGGGGAATGCACCCGCGCACAAACTCCTTGACCTGGTGAAGCCGAAGCGCCGGGAGGACGTGACGGTTGCCCGTAGCTTCGAGGATTACGCGCCGGTAGAGGTGGACCCCGGCAGACTGCCGCAGGGCATCACGTTCACGCGACTGGACGAATAGATGCTCCTCCAGGCCGGGTTCCCATGCCCGGCCTGCCCGCTTCAGGAGGTCCGTATGGATGACCCCATTCCCCTCTCGGCACTGCAACATTTCGTGTTCTGCCCGCGCCAGTGCGCCCTGATTCACGTGGAGCAGGTCTGGGCGGAAAACAGCCAGACCGCACGCGGCAGCCAGCAGCATGAACGGGCGCACAGCGGTGGCAGCGAGGAGCGCGGCGGCACCCGGACGCTGCGGGCGCTGCCCCTGGTGTCCCGCCGACACGGCCTTGCGGGGGTGGCCGACGTGGTGGAGGTCCTGCCGGACGGCTCGCCCCGGCCCGTCGAGTACAAGTCCGGGCGGGCCAAGCCACGCCTGGCGGACGAGGTGCAGCTTTGCGCCCAGGCCCTCTGCCTGGAGGAGATGTTCGGTGTAGACATTCCGGAGGGCTTCATCTACCACGTCGCCAGCCGCAAAAGGCGCGAGGTGAGCTTTACGCCCGAACTCCGGCAGGCCGTGCTGGATGCCCGCGATGGCGTGCGCGAGCTGCTGCGTTCGCGTGTGCTGCCCCCGCCCGCCGCCGATGACCGCTGCCCGTTGTGCAGTCTCTTCGACGAGTGCGAGCCGTTCGCGCCGCGCGACTTTCCCGCCGGGTACGACCCCTTCTCCACCCGGCTGGACGAGCCGAGGGGGTAGCCATGAGGGAACAGCCGTGAGGCATCTGCTGTATATCCAGACGCAGGGCAGCTACCTGCACCTGGACACCGACAACATCCGCGTGGAGGTGGAGCGCGAGAAGAAGGCGATGATTCCGCTGCACCACGTGGAGGGCATCGTGGTGTTCGGGAACGTGCTGCTCAGCCCATACCTGATTCAGAAGCTGGGGCGGCAGCACAAGCCCGTAACCTGGCTGACCGAATGGGGCATGTTCACCGCCCGTACCGAGACCCCTGTCAGCGGCAACGTGCTGCTGCGGGTGGCCCAGCACGGCTGCGCGGGCGACCCAGCCCGGACGCTGGCCGTCGCCCGGTATGTCGCGGCGGGCAAGCTCCAGAACCAGAAGACGACCCTGCTGCGCGCGGCGCGGGAGGCCGCAGAGGATGACGCCCTCCTGCTCCGCCAGGCCGCGCGGGACATCAACGGGCAGATTGGCTGCCTGCCCCTGGCCGCCACGGTGGACGAGGTGCGCGGCATCGAGGGCACGGCTGCCCGTGCCTACTGGGACGCCTTTTCGCTGATGCTGCGGCAGAACCGCGACTTCTTCTGGCTGCGTGAGCGCACCCGCCGCCCCGCGCGGGACCCCATCAACGCGGCCCTCAACTTCGTCTACACAGTCCTCGCCAACGACTGCGCCAGCGCCTGCCAGGGCGTCGGCCTCAACCCACAGGTGGGCTTTCTGCACGCCCTGCGCCCCGGACGTGCCAGCCTCGCCCTCGACCTGATGGAGGAGTTCCGCGCCGCCGTGGCGGACCGGGCCATCCTCACCCTCATCAACCGCCAGTAGCTCACGCCGCGCGACTTCGTGCTGCACGAGGGCAACACCGTCACCATCAAGGAAGATGCCCGAAAGACCATCCTGGCCCACCTTCAGGAACGCAAGAAGGAGGAGGTCACGCACCCCCTTACCGCCCGCAAGACGCCCATTGGCCTGATTCCGCATGTCCAGGCCCGCCTCCTGGCCCAGCATCTGCGCGGCGACCGCCCCCACTACCCGCCCTACCTGCACCGCTGAGGCGCGCATGATTGACCTGCTCATCACCTACGACGTCTCGACTTTGACGGAAGCGGGCCGCAAACGCCTGCGCCGCGTCGCCAGAATCTGCGTGGCCCACGGGCAACGGGTTCAGAACAGCGTCTTCGAGGTCAGCGTCACCGAGGTTCAACTGCTCGCCCTGCGCGAGCGGCTCCTCCAGGCCATGGACGTGACCGAGGATAGCGTTTGCATCTACCGCCTGCGCCAGCCTCGCGAGAAGTTCGTGGAGTCGTACGGCCTGGACCGGTACACGGACTTCAGCGAGCCGCTGATTCTGTAACCCGCGCGAACGTACTGCGACGCCCGCAAGCGGGCAGGTTCGCCACCCCTCGAAAGGCCGTCTGACACAGCAGACAGGCCCCCGCCTCAGCAAACCCGTTGAGAGATCCAGGGTTGGAGATTGAAACAGGTGGACGGCGTGACGTACAGGCGCGAGCATTCCGTTTCAGCCTGCCTTCGGGTGGGCTGTGGATTGAAACAGCACCGCCGTCTCGTAGGGGATGCTCCCGATGCGTTTCAGCCTGCCTTCGGGTGGGCTGTGGATTGAAACCTGAACAACGGCATCGCAGGCACGACCCAGACCTGGTTTCAGCCCGCCTTCGGGTGGGCGCTTTTATTGCGGGAGCAGCAAGGTACCTACAGAGCAGACGCCGAGGGGATGTGCCAGAGAAGTGCCATAGCCCCATCCTGCGCGAGCTGGAGGCCATTGCGGTCCAGCTCCCTGGCAACCGGAGGGCTGCCTGAACGCCTTGCGGGACCTCTTCCACCTCTTCCGCTCTCCCAAGTCCCACCTCGCTCCGATGCTCGAGGCGAGGTCTCCCCAGAGCAGCCACCCACTGGAGAAAGGGACCTCACAGGTGTTCAGGTGCCAGAACCCAGCGAACATACGTCAGGCCCGGAAATCCTCGTCCCCCGGCAGCGTTCCCCTGCGTGTCCTAGCCGTCCTGGTCATCCCAGGCAGTGCGGATCGGCTCGTCCACCTCCAGAAACGCGCGGACAACCTGCGGGTCAAACTGCCGCCCCGCCTGGGCCGCGATTTCCGCCCGCGCCTCTTCCGGCGTCCACGCCGCCTTGTAGGGCCGCTCACTGGTCAGCGCGTCGTACACGTCGCACACCGTGAAGATGCGGGCCGCCAGCGGAATCTCCTCCCCCGCCAGACGCGACGGATACCCCGTGCCGTCCCAACGCTCGTGGTGAGACCGGATCACGTCCAGCGCCCTGGGCGAGAGCTGCGGGATGTGGGCGGCGATGGAGGCACCGGCGGCGGCGTGTCCCTGCATGATGTGCCACTCGTCCGGCTCAAGCCGACCGGGTTTGAGCAGGATGCGGTCGGGAATCGAGAGTTTGCCGATGTCGTGGAGATAGGCCCCCTGACGGAGTTCGTCGAGGGCCAGCGGGTCCAGCCCGAGGGCGCGGCCCAACCGGACGCTGGCATCCACGACGCGCTGGGTATGACCGTAGGATTCGAGGTCACGCGCTTCGAGGGCGACGCCGAGACCGAGCAGGCCGCCTTCGAGGGTGCGCCGCAGGGCCTGGGTCTTTTCACGCAGTTCCAGCGCGTGGGCGAGGCGCAACGCGGCGAGTTCGAGGACATGCTGCGCCCGCACCGGCAAGGCCTTGTGCCCCGTGAGCTGCCCCATCCACAGCAGGCCCAGAGGCTGGCCGCTGATCTCGACCGGCGCGACCATGGCGCTCTGGACCTTCATCAGGGTCCAGATGCCGGTGGCCTCCGGGTCGTTGGGCGCGTCCACGCTGATCACCGTGCGGTGCTCCCGGAGGGCGCGCTCCGCCAGGCCACTGATATGAATCGGGAGTTCTGTGGCCCCCTGGGGCAACGGCACGGCCGGGTCATGGTCCAGGGCGCACGCCGTGATGTCATGGCCCTCGATCGTGTAGTGGGCGGCGGCCTCGAAGTGCAGCAACTCGCGCGCCAGGGGCAGCCCCTGGCGAATGATGGCCTCGGGGTCATCCATCTGGGCCAGTTGCAGCGCGAACTCGAACAGCCCACGTTCCTCGCCCAGCGTCTGGGCCGAAACCTCACCCTCACCCTTGTCCAGGTAGACCTCGTGATCCACCTCGTTCAGGGCATGCTTGAACGCCTCGGGGCTGTGCAGGGTCGCCAGACCGAAGACGAACGCGGGCTGCCCGGCAAAGGCCGACGGCAGCCTGCTCTGAAGGCGGCCCAGGATCTGGTCGACGACGTGGAACTCGCTTCCGGGCACGAAGGCGAGGAACTCGTCACCGCTCCAGCGCGCCAGCAGGCTACCCGGTGGCAGTGCGGCGCTCAGGGCCTGGGCCACCTCGCGCAGGAGCTGGTCGCCCGCCTTCCAGCCCTGCTGTGCGTTGAGCAGTTTGAGACGGTTGACAGCGACGAGGGCGAGGGTCCCCGAACGCCGGGAGCGGCCCAGGGCCTGCTCGAAGCCCTCACGGCGAGGCAGGCGCGTCAGGCGATCGTGCCGCTCCTGCCGGTGCCGGACGCGCACCGCGAGCAGGGCGGCTCCAGTCACACTCCAGGCCAGCAGACGGGTCCAACCGGGGGAGGCCGCACGCCACCCTTGAAAAAGGGAAATGCTGAAAGTGTAGGCCGTGAAGAGGAGCGGGCAGGCCGGACCTCCCCCCAGGGTTAAGAAGCTTGAGTTACCGCTCTACCAGGGCCGCGATGCGTTCGTCGTAGGTATAGGGGCCGAGCGGGAGGGGCTGCAAGGCCAGGAAATCGGGATGCTGCTGGTTGAGCAGCACGTTGAAGCTGTGAGGGGCCGCCGCACTGGGCACCAGCAGGGCGAGGCTGCGCCCGGACTGCACCCAGGCGTCTCCAAAGGGCCGCGTCTGGGCGTGGTCGTGGACATCCAGGGTCTCGGGGGCGCGCTCTATGGCCGTCTCCGGGATGGCGACGGCATACAACTGGTAGCCGCGCACGCTGCGAAACGGCCCGACGTAATTCAGCATCTCCAGCCCGGCGAGCGCGGGATGCTCGGCCAGATAGGTGATGCGGACCCCCTGGGAATTCCAGCGCCCGGTCGCGCCCTGCGTGATCAGGGGACGGCCGCCGGATTGGTGCAGGGCACGCTCATGCACGATGCGGTAGGCATTCAAGCGAAGTTGCCGTCGAGCAGGGCCTGAATCAGATCGTCGAGCTGGGCCTGGCCGTGACGGGTCCGGAGCTTGTCGATGGGCCGCGCGCCTCCCAACACCGGGTTGGGGTGCAGGAACCAGTCGTCGGCCTGGTCGCCCAGCAGGTCCTGCATGATCTGGAAGCGGTCGGAGAGCATGTACAGCCGGTCCAGCACGTCCCCCGTCGGCGGGGCGGCCTTGATGACCGTGCCCCGGCTGACGCCGAGCAGCCGGGCACTCTCGTCCTGATTCAGGCCCAGCAGTTGCTTGAGCTGGCGCGTGATCACCTGCATGGTGTAGGCCCCGCTGGGAACGGGAGCCTCCCCGCTCAGGACCGGGGCAATCTGCCCTTCCGGCAGGGACACGTTCGTCAGTGCGGCAAAGAAAGAATGGTCAGGCGCGGCACGGCTTAGGCCGGTCATGCTTCACCTCCTCAGGTACTGTACAACTTTGCACAACGCGTCGTCCAATTTTGTAACAAGCGGCACTTCGTCTGTTGGAGGTTCGTCCTCTCCCCTCTTCCCCGAAATGGCGTTGATTCCCCGGAATCAGCAGCAGATTACGAGGATGTGAAGGCTGGCCTGGACCGCGGCCTCCTGGCGAACCCTACGCTGGACCCCGGCATCTTCGGGGTGGGGCGCAAGGCAGGGGGAAGCCGGCAGGAACGCTGGGCGGCTTGCCCGCCTTCCCTTCTCACCGCGAGCAGGAGGAAGCATGACGACGATGGGGAATGCGGCCAGCGGGCCGGAGTTGAGCGTCTCGCTGTACGTGAACGGCGAGGCGCGCGAGGTGCAGGTGCCGTCCCAGGCCACGCTGCTGGACGTGCTGCGCGAGCGGCTGGGGCTGACTGGCAGCAAGAAGGGCTGCAACCACGGGCAGTGCGGGGCCTGCACCGTCTTTGTCGACGGCGAGGCAGTGCTGTCGTGCCTGACGCTGACCGCCACGCTGGAGGGGCGCTCGGTGACCACCATCGAGGGGCTGGCGGACGGTGACGCCCTGCACCCGGTGCAGCAGGCCTTTATCGAACACGACGCCTTCCAGTGCGGCTACTGCACGCCTGGGCAGATCATGTCGGCCGTCGCCTGCTTGGAAACCGGGCACAGCCGCGACGAGGCGGACCTCAAGGACTTCATGAGCGGCAACATCTGCCGCTGCGCCGCGTACCCGCAGATCGTGAAAGCGATTCAGAGCGTGGCGGCCCAGGGCGCAGCCGGGGAAGGTGAACGTGCGGCCCTTTGACTACCGCCGGGCGGGCGACGAGGCCCAGGCCCTGGCGCTGGGCGGCCGCTACCTGGCGGGCGGCACCACCCTGATCGACCTGATGCGGCTGGACGTGGAGCGCCCGGAGCGCGTCACGGACATCACCCGGCTGCCTCTGCGTGAGGTCGAGGACGTGGGGGGCGGGCTGCGGATCGGCGCGCTCGCCAGCAATACCGCCGTGGCCGAGCATCCGCTGGTGCGGCAGCGGTATCCGCTGCTGGCGGAGGCCATCCGCGCCGGGGCCTCGCAGCAGATTCGCAACATGGCGTCCATGTCCGGCAATGTCATGCAGCGCACCCGTTGTCCCTACTTCCGCGATCTGGCCTTCCCGAGCTGCAACAAGCGCGACCCCGGCAGCGGCTGCGGGGCCATCAAGGGCGAAAACCGCAAGCAGGCGATTCTGGGCACCTCGGAGTGCTGCATCGCCACCCACGCCTCCGACGCGGCGGTGCCGCTGGCCGCGCTGGACTGCACCCTCACCCTGCACGGCCCGCAGGGCGAGCGCGAGGTGGCGCTGACCGACTTCCTGCTGAAGCCGGGCACCCACCCCGACGTCGAACATGACCTCCGGGAAGGCGAGCTAATCGTGGCCCTGAACCTGCCCGCCCTGCCCTGGGCAGTCAACAGCACCTATCTCAAGGTGCGCGAGCGGGAGTCGTACTCCTTCGCGCTGGCCTCGGCGGCGGTCGCGGTGGACCTCGACGGCGACAACGTGCGCGACGTGCGGATTGCCCTGGGCGGTGTCGGCACGGTGCCCTGGCGCGCCTGGGAGGCAGAGGAGGCCCTCAGAGGCCAGCCCGCGACCCGGCAGGCCTTCGAGCAGGCGGCCCGGATCGCCCTGAAGGATGCGCGGCCCCTGGCGCAGAACGCCTACAAGGTGGGGCTGGCACGGAACGTCATCGTGCGTGCCCTAGAGCAGGTCACGAGGAACGAGGAGAAAGCATGACCGGCACCAAACCTGCCCCCCTGAAGGTTCCCGGCGGAGCCATCGGACGGCGCATGAACCGGGTGGACGGCCCCGACAAGGTAACGGGCCACGCCACCTACGCCGCCGAGTTCGAGCTGCCCAACGTCGCCCACGCCGTGCTGGTCACGTCCTCCATCGCCAGCGGTCGGGTGCGGCGCATCGGCACGCAGGCGGCCTGCGCGGTGCCGGGCGTGCTGGCGGTCCTCACCTACGAGTCGGAGGGCGTGCAGCTCCGTCCGGTGGAGCAGCCCTACCCAGGGAGCACCTCGGGCACGGCCCTGCTGCCCCTCCAGACCGACAGAATCGAGCAGCGCGGGCAGGTCGTGGCCGTCGTGGTGGCCGACTCGCTGGAGGTGGCGCAGCACGCGGCCCTGCTGGTCGAGGTGGAATACGATGAGGAACCGTTCGTCGGCACGCTGCAAGGCAGCCTGCACAGCGGGCGGGCGGACCTCCAGAAGCCGGTGGAGGACGAGGCATATGAGCGCGGGGATGCCGAACAGGCGTACCAGGCCGCAGAGGTACAGCTCGACCTCACCTACACCACGCCGCAGGAAAACCACAACCCGCTGGAACTGCACGCCACCCTCGCCCTGTGGGAAAGCGAGACGCACCTCACGGTGTACGAGCCGAGCCAGTGGATTCTGGCCCCGCAGCACACGCTGGCGCATCACTTCGGGCTGGAGCCGGAGCAGGTGCGGGTGGTGTCGCCCTATATCGGCGGGGGCTTCGGCAGCAAGGCGGCGACGTGGTCGCACCTGCCGCTGGCGGCCCTGGCAGCCAAACTGGTGAAGCGCCCGGTCAAGCTGTCGCGCACGCGGGCGCAGGAGTTCGCGGGCGTGGGCTACCGGCCCGCCACCGTCCAGCAATATAAACTGGGCGCAACAAAGGACGGCAAGATCACCTCCATCTCCCTGCACGCCGACACCCAGGCGGGGATGAACGGCGACTTCGTCGAGTCGGTCAGCCACGTCACCGAGATGCTGTACGACGTGCCGAACATGCAGGTGTCGCAGACGCTGCGGCGCACCCACGCGGGCGAGGGCATCATGATGCGCGCCCCCGGTGAGGCGAGCGGGTCCTTCGGGCTGGAGAGCCTGGTGGACGAGCTGGCGTACGCGGTCGGCCTCGACCCGCTGGAACTGCGGCGGCGCAACTACGCCGAGACGGACCCCAAAAGCGGCCACCCCTACAGCAGCAAGCATCTGCGCGAGTGTTACGAGCAGGCCGCCGAGAAGTTCGGCTGGGAGAAACGCAACCCGGAACCGGGCAGCATGCGCGACGGCGAGACGCGGCTGGGCTGGGGCATGGCGACCGTCACCTACCCGGTCTACGCCAGCCCCGCCACCGCCCGCGCCCGCATTTTTGAGGACGGCCGCGCCGAGATCGAGGCGGGGTCGCACGACATCGGCACCGGCACCTACACCATCCTGACCCAGATCGCCTCCGACGGCTTCGGCGTGGCCCCCAACTGCGTCAAGGTGCTGCTGGGCGACACCAACTACCCCAAGAACGCCTACTCGGGCGGCTCGCGCACGGCGTCCAGCGTAGGTGACGTGGTGATGGCGGCCTCGCTGGCCGCGCGGCAGGAACTCGCGCTGCTCGCCACCGGGGATGAACAGTCGCCACTGCACGGCCTGAACCCGCATGACCTGACCGCGCGGGGAGGCCGCCTCTTCGTGCAGGAGGACCCCTCGCGCGGTGAGACGTTCCAGGACATCCTGGCCCGCGCGGGCCGCAACCGTATCGAGGTCTACCGCGAGGTGCTGCCCATCGGCGGCAAACGCGAGCAACTGGACGGGATGATGGACGCCCAGAACGCCTCGGTGGGGGCGGACGCCGCGGGGTACGCCCGGCACTCCTTCGGCGCGGTGTTCGTGGAGGTGCGCCTGGACCCCGACTTCATGACGCCGCGGGTGTCGCGGGTGGTGGGGGCCTTCGACTTCGGGCGGGTGCTGAACCGCAAGACGGCCGAGAGCCAGCTCAGCGGGGGCATCATCTGGGGCATCGGCATGGCCCTGCATGAACAGACCGACGTGGACCCGGCCACCGGCCTGGTCCTGAACGACGACCTCGCGGAGTATCTGGTGCCCATCAACGCCGATGTCGGGGAGCTCGAGGTGCTGATGCTCGACGTGCCCGACACCCGCGCCAGCGCCCTGGGCGCGCGTGGCGTGGGCGAGCTGGGCATCGTCGGCACAGCCGCCGCCATCGCCAACGCGGTCTATCACGCGACCGGGAAGCGCGTGCGCGACCTGCCGATCACCATCGACAAGCTGCTGTAGAGCATTTGTCGTAAAGATGGCCCCGTTTTTTGACCCTCTCCCCTTGCGGGAGAGGGCCTTGCGCAGCAGGGGGAGATGGGGCAGGCAAGCCATCTTGATGTCAGCGAATCAACTTAATCCCGGAGCACTCGATTCTGGAATCCGTCCTCCTTCCCTCTCCTTCCCGTCGGGTTTCGCCGTGATGGCCTAACTGCTCACCCGGAATCCCTCTCAGCCGTCAGCAGCGGGTGCAGTTCCCGTTCCGCGACCAGCGCGAGCAGGTGCAGGCCGCGCGAGGCGGCGACGTACAGGAGCCGGGACTCGAATTCCGTCTGTGGGTCGTAGTTCGCGGCGTCCGCGCCCGCCACGATGCAGCCGTCGAACTCCAGCCCCTTGGCGAGGTTCACCGGGAGAATCACCACGCCCCCGGTGTACCGGGCCTGCTCCGAGAGAATGGGCTGCGCGTCCACGTCGTGCCGCTGCAACTCGGGCACCAGCCGTTCGGCGTCCGTTACCCGGCGGGTCACGATAGCGATGTTGCGGTGGCCCTGGGCCTGCATGGTCTTCACGGCCTGCGCGGTCAGTTCGGCCAGGCTGCCCCCGGTCAGGCGCAGGACCTCTCCCCCATCGCGGTCCACGCCCACCACACCGCCCGCGCGGTTGTAGGTCGCCGCAATCTGTGCCCCCAGGGCCGTGATCTGGCGGGTGCTGCGGTAGGTCCGCCCCAGGGTCATCAACCGGGTGCGGCTCTCCCCACCCAGGGCCGCCTGCACGTCCCCCCAGTTGTTCGGCCCCTTGTAGCCGTGCAGCCCCTGGTTCAGGTCGCCCAGGGCGGTGAGGTGGCCGGGGCGGGCCGCGCGGGCCAGCAGGACGTACAGCAGCGGGCTGTAGTCCTGGGCCTCGTCGAGCGCGATGTGGTCATAGGGTTCCAGCGCCCGGCCCACCCGGCGGCCCACGCCGTCCAGCAGGGCGGCCACGGCCAGCATCAGGGGCAGCTCGGTCACGTCGGCGTGCGAGCGGCGGGGCTTCGGAATGGCCGTCAGGGGGTCACTCAGCAGGAGGCGCACGGCGCGCTCGTCGAGCACCCCCTGGGCGGCCCGGCGCAGCGTCGCCTCGTCGGTGATGATGCGCCGCCCCTCACTTACCGGCAGGATGTTCCCCACCACCCGGCCGACGAACCGGGTCAACTCGGCGGCCAGGGTCCGGCGCAGCGCCGCCTCCCCGTCCTCGCCGGGCGGGTTGGCGCGGGCCACCAGCTCGTCCTCCAGGGCTGCGCGCAGGGCCGCGCGGTAGCCCTCCAGGGGGGCGCGGTCCAGCACCTCGTCCAGCAGGCGGCGCAGCGTGGCCTGGTCCAGCGTCAGGGTGCGCGCCTCGTGCCCCACCTGCACGGTCGTCTGGAAGGTCAGGGAACCCAGGTTGGCCCGCAGCCGGTCGGCCAGATGGTTGCGCACCACCTGGAACATCCGCCGGTCCCCCAGCGCCTTGGCCCTGCGCCACGCCGCCTTACGCCGCTCGTTGTCCCGGTCGGTGAGGAGCAGCGTCAGGGTGCGGTCCACGACCTCCATCTTCTCGACGCCGAGAAACCCGGTGGCCCAGGCCTCCGGCGTGGTGACGGTGACTCCTCCGAGGTTCAGGCCGGGCAGGACGCGGGCCGCGTAGCTCGCCAGCACCCGGTTCGGCATCAGGACCAGCATGGACTCCGGCGCGGCGCGGTGTTCCCTGCGGTCCGGGTGCATCAGCCAGGCCAGGCGGTGAAAGCCGATGGTGGTCTTGCCCGACCCCGCCGCGCCCTGAATCAGCGTGTGGACTCCTGCCGGGGCGCGCATGGCCCCGTTCTGCTCGGGTTGCAGCGTCTCCACGACGTCGCGCATGGCGGCGGTCGAGGCTTCCGAGAGGCGGGCCAGCAGCACCTGCTCGCGGCCCCCGGTATCCCCCCCGGCCTCATCGTCGTACAGGTCGGTCAGCCGGTGCAGTTTCTTCGCCTGCACGTCGAGCTGACGGCGGCGGCGCACGGTGCCCGTCAGGCCCTTTCTCGCCTCCCAGGCCAGCACATCGGAATAAAAGAGGCTGCCCACGTCCGACTCCCAGGAGACGACGGTGTGGGGGCCTTTCAGGTCCCGGAAGGCATGCTTGCCCACGTACAGCAGTTGTTCGCGCCCCGCGATACGGACCCTCAGGCTGCCGAAGTAGGGGGCCGGCACGTGGACGGAGAGCATGGCGGCCAGCTCCTCGGCGGTGTCGGCCAGGGTCAGGCTCGTTTCCAGGTCGGCCCCGACATTCCGGTCGCGGTCCTCCCAGGCCTCGATCTGCCGCAAAAAGGCCTGGATGGTGCCCGCGAGGTGTTGCTCCTCGGCGGGGAAGTCGGGGTGAACGGGCGGGGGGGCGGTAAGGGGCAAGCGAGACCTCCTGGGACGAACGGGGTGAGAACACGGCATAAGGGCGGCGCGCAGTGGCGTTGCCGCTCAGGACATGCGGCAATGTAACCGAGCGCCGCCCCGGGGTGGGCGGGAGAACAGGACAGGTGACATGAGCATTTGACGTAAAGATGGCGTCATTTTTTGACCCTCTCCCGCAAGGGGAGAGGGCCTTGCGAAGCAAGGGGAGAGGGGTTCTTTTCCGTCAAATGCTCATGAGTGCGGGCGGCGGTCCGCCTCCGGTGCAGGCCGGGGCTGCCCTGCCGAACCACAACCCGCCTGACGGTGGGAGTGGGGGGTGAGGGCGGGGCGGTCAGGGACGCAGCGAGGTGACCTGCACCGTGGGGGTCCGGGTCTGCGCGAAGGCTCCGGGTGCGCTGGTGCACAGAATGTACGTGCCCAGCACCACCAGGAATCCCGCGAAGGACCGCCGCAGGGCGTTCTGGGAGAGCTGCCGGGAGAGGCGGCTGCCCGCGAGGCTGCCCAGCACACCGATACCGCCGAGCAGGGCGATCAGGTCCCAGTGTAGGCCCCCGGGCGCGGCCCGCACGTGCAGGGCAAAGCCCAGGGCCGCGTTGAGCGCGATGAGGACCAGGCTGGTGCCCACCGCCCGCGCCATGGGCAGCCCCAGCAGCAGGACCAGGGCGGGCAGGATCAGAAAGCCGCCCCCCACACCCACCACGCCCGTGAGAACACCCACGCCCAGACCGGCGAGCAGCACCTGCCACCCGGGGCGGGGCGGCGCATGGCCTGCGGGAGCCGGCCGAAACATGCGCGTAGCGGCAATGAGCATCACGGCAGCGAAGATCAGGAGCTGCACCGCGGCGGGCAGGGCGTGGCCCAGGGCCGTCCCCAGCGAGGTGCCCAGCAGGCCGGGTAACCCGAACAGCAGCACCGCGCGCCCGTCGATGCGGCGCTGCTGGACGCAGGACAGCGCGCTGACCAGGGCGATCAGCCCGACGATGGCGAGGCTCTCGGTGATCGCCCGTTTGGGGTCCTCGCCCACGAGGTACACCAGCACGGGCACCGTGAGGATGCTGCCGCCGGAGCCGAGCAGCCCCAGGCTCAGCCCGATGGCGACCGCGCCGAGCCACGCGAGGATCACGGGCGGACCGTCGCCGCCCGCCGGGCGTAGGCGGCGTACCCGCCGTCCAGATCGATAATGTTGTCAAAGCCCTCGGCGCGCAGGACACTCACCGCGGCCGCGCTGCGCGCCCCACCCTGGCAGTGGACCACGACTGGCCGATCCCGGGGAATACGGCCCAGGTTCTGAAGCAGACGGCCCGCGTGGAGCTGCGTGGCCCCCTCGATGTGCCCGGCCTCGTACTCGCGGCGGGCGCGCACGTCGAGCACGAAGGCCTGGCGGAGGTCGCCCAGTTCCGCGAGGGGCGTCGCGGCCTGCGGTTCGAGCTTCAGTCCGCCAAAGTCCCCGACGTACCCGGCGACCCGGTCGATGCCGGTCATCCACAGCCGGCGGCGGAGGTCCTCGGCCTGCTCGGGGCTGCGGGCAAACAGCACATAGGTCTTATCCGGGTCGAGCAGCCAGCCGGCCCACGTCTCGAAGGTCCGGCCCGCCGGCAGGTGGAGGCTGCCGGGCACAGCGCCTGCCTGGAACACCTCTCGGGGCCGCGTGTCGAGCAGCCGCACCCCGTGGTGCAGGGCGTTTTTCAGCTCGTGGTGGGAGAGGGGCGCGAGGGCCTGCACGTCGCCCAGCAGGGCCGGCCCGACCCGGTTCTCCCGCTTCATGCGGCCGTAGTACAGCGGCGCGTCCGGCTGGCCCTCCAGCAGTTCGCGGGTAAAGGCTTCCACATCATCATCTCGGGCGGCATCCGCCCACCAGGCAAAGCGGCGTTCGTAGCCGACGGTGGTGCTCTCCACCGCCCCCAGCGCCTTGCCGCAGGCGCTGCCCGAGCCGTGGCCGGGCCAGACCTGGACGTAGTCGGGCAGGGTGAGGAACTTTGCCCGCAGGCTGGTGAACAGCTGCCGCGCCCCGCCGAAGCGGGTGTCCTGCCCGCCCGCCGCCTCGTCGAGCAGGTCGGGGCGGCCGAGGTCGCCCACGAAGACGAAGTCGCCGGTCAGGAAGAGGACGGGCTGCTCCGCCCGCGCCCCATCGGTCACCAGAAAGCTGAGATGCTCGGGGGTATGCCCCGGCGTGTGGACAGCCCTGACCGTGACGTTGCCGAGGCGGATGTCCTGCCCGTCGCGCAGCCCCACGTGGGGAAAAGCGTACTGCCAGTCGGGGCCTCCCTCGGCGCTGAGGTACAGCGTCGCCCCGGTGCGCCCGGCGAGTTCGCGGCTGCCGCTGAGGTAGTCGGCGTGGATGTGCGTTTCCGTCACCGCGACGATCCGCAGCCCCTCCTGGTCGGCCAGGTCGAGATACCGCTGCACGTCACGCACGGGATCGACGGCGAGCGCCGTGCCGTTCTGCTGGCAGCCGATCAGGTAGGACGCCTGGGCGAGGTCGGGGTCGTAGATGCGCTTGAAGTACATGTTCCCTCCAGGGCCGTGGGGCCTTTTTGCGGCCGCCGGCCTTCTTGCTGGAAGGAACCTACCCCCCGCCCCGGTCCCCTTCAAGGGCTGTCATCGGGGTATCGGAAAGTACTATCTATGACATAACCGGAAGTGATATTCCGGCCGCCACTGCTCATCCGCCATGCGGGGTCAGAGTGCGTCAAGGACAGCCGTCACTGCCTGGGGCAGCAGCGCGCGTGGGGCGGAGACCACGTGATACCCGAGGGTGACGTCCGGGGCCTCCAGGCCGAGGCTAACCAGCAGCCCGTGTTCCACCTCAGGCCCCACCATGCTCCTGGGCAGAATCGCCACGCCCAGACCCGTATGCAGCGCGGCCTTGACCGCCAGGAACCCGCCGAGTTCCAGTTGCCCCCGTGGGGTGACGCCGGCCGTTTCCAGCAGCCGCGCCGCCCGCTTGCGGACACTCGACTCCGGCATGGGCAGCAGCAGCGTCTCGTTTCTCAGCGCAGTGGGGGCCACGTAGCCCTCGCGGGCCAGAGGGTGTTCCGGCCACACGATCAGGCGCAGATCCTCACTGGAGAACCGCCGCGCCTCCAGGCCCTCGGGCAGGGTCTGGCTGGCATCGACCGTCAGCGCGGCGTCCAATTCTCCCCGCGCCACGAGGCCGATCAGGTGGGGGGTGTGGCCCGAGTGCAGGCCAATGCTAGGCAGGTCGGTGCTGGGCTGCTCCCCCCGGAAGTGCCCGACGAGGCGGACTCCATGCCCCGACAGGGTCCAGGAGGTGCCCAGGCGGACGTGTGCCCGGGTGCGGCCGCGGTGGGGGCCGGCCAGCTCCGTGACACGCCGCATGCTGCGCGCGATCGCCTGCGCGTGGGGCAGGAGTTCGCGCCCCTCCGGCGTCAGCGTGATGCCCCGTGAGCGCCGGGTGTACAGCGGCGCGCCGATCAGCCCGGCCAGGGCACGCAGCTGCCCACTCACGGCGGGCTGGCTGAGGTTCAGGTACTCGGCGGCCTTGCTGACGCTGCCGAACTCGGCCACGGCATTGAAGGTGATGAGGTAGTCCGGATTGACCCGCACCCCCTGAGGCTACAGGGACCTAAGCAGCCCCGTACCACACCGCCGCCTGCCCTGTTCAGTAGTACAGGATGTCCCAGTGGTTGGATTCCTTGGCATAGATATTGCCCGCCGCGCTCCGGTACTGCGGCGCACCGTCACCACGCAAGCCGATGTACGTGAAGTTGCGGGTGATGTAGCCACTGATGCAGGTGGTGATGCTGGTGTCCACCTTGTACCCGTTGTAGTGGCTGTAGGTGCCGCTGGCGTGCCCGACCTCGGTGCCCCCGGTGATGTTCACGGCGCAGCCCGAGGCCTGCTTCAGGGTGATGATCCCGTCGATCGTGCCCGAATTGATCTGTTCCAGCGAGGTGCAGGACGAGTTGCTGCGCGTGCTGCAATTGCCGCTGGACACCACCGGAATGCCCGCAGCGGTGACGCGGCTCCGGGCCACCGCGTCACTGAGCTTGGTGCCGCTGAGGCTCGTGATCGGCGCGTCCGCGCTGTCCGTGGGCGCGGGTTCAGGCAGGGTGGCGGTGGGCGAGCCGCAGGACGACAGGGCCAGCAACGTGAGGGCGGCCAGCGGGATCGTGGACAGCAGTCGGTTCATGATTGTTCCTCCAGCAGGGCCGGACCTCATTCGACGAGGGCCAGCCAGGTGTTCGGCCCCACCACGCCGTCCGCGGTGAGGGCCTGGGCGGTCTGAAAACTCTTCACGGCGCTTTCGGTCGCGGGGCCGAAGGCACCATCGACGGTGACGGCGTAGCCCCGGGTGGCGAGCTGGCTTTGCACGCCCCGCACCGCGTCCCCGCTGTCACCCGGTCGCACGGTCAGGATCAGCCGCTCCCAGGTGGCCGAACCGACGACCGTATCCGGCGTGAGGCCCGCCGAGGTCTGAAAGGCGCTGACGGCCGTGCCCGTGCCGCTGCCATAGGCCCCGTCCACCGCCACGTTCTGGCCGCGGGCACGCAGCAGGAACTGCACGCTCCGGACACGCTCGCCGCTCTGGCCGCTGCGGGTGGTGGGCCAGACACGCACACTCACGCCCAGCCGCGCGGCCACATCGCGGCGCAGTTGCGGCAGCCGGGCGTACAGCAGATCGCCGGGGCAACTGGTGTTCACGAAGTCGCGGTGGCCGTACAGTTCCGTCGCCGGGATGCCGTACTGCTGGCAGAGCCACGCGCACAGCCGCACCAGCGCGTCGTACTGCCCGGTCGGGGGCGCGGCGCTCATGTAGGTCCCCTCGTTCTCGATGCCGACCGACACGTCGTTGAAGCCCTCGCAATGGGCACCCCGCACATGCTGGGTGCCGCCGCGCGCGGCGTCCAGGCTGCGGTGCCGGCCTTCCATGACGTACCCACCGCGGCTGATCGTGAAATGCTGGCCGGAATCGCTCCAGCCCCGGTCGAAGTGGCTCTGCTGGATGGAGCGCGCGAGCGTGTACGCCTGCGCCTGCGAGAAGTCGCTGACGTTGGCGCTGGCCGTGTGGTGCACGATCACGCGCGTGGGGCGGGCGGGCAGCAGGGTGATCGCTTCCCTGGGGGCCTGCGCCTTCCAGTCGGTGGTGGTGGACATAGCGGGAGAGGACACGGCGAGCGCGCCCAGCCCGTTGGCGGGAGGGCCAGCCTCGAACACCGTAACCTTGTTCAGGCCACAGCTGGCGAGCACCAGGCTGCCGCCGAGCAAGGTTCCCCACCGCAACACCTGACGGCGATTCATGGACGTGTTCAACTCGTCTCCCTGTCGTACGGGATGAGGCGCGGCTGTACGAGAAAGTGCCGCAGGGGCGTCCATCTCCGCCGTGCCGTCTGTCTTGCTTCTCGCTCTGCTGGGCGGCTTTGCCCGCCCGCCTGGCTGATGCCTGCGAGGGGGCGCAACCGAGTCTCAGTTCCAGGCGCAGTGGACATGGTTGCTGTGCCCGCCCGTCGGGTCGTTGTAGGCGTTGAAGGTCTGGCTGGGGTCGGACCCGGCCGCGATGCAGGCGTTGCGCGCGGCCGTGTGCGCGCTGTTCGGGGACGAGAGGCTCACGCCGTTCCAGATGCCGATATCAAAGGCCAGGCCCGCGTAGTGGTCGGAGGTGCTGGAATGGACCCCACCCGCGATGGACGTGATGTAGAACGAGTTCCCCGCGCCCGCCAGCGACAGCATGCCCTGAAGCATCGAGCGCTTGAGGGCGACGGTGAGGCCGCAGTTCGCGTCGCTCGCGCAGCCGCGCCGGGCCGGACGACCGTTCGCGGTGTCAACGATGTTCTGGCGCGGGCTGCCCCCGGAGGTGCTGCTGCTCGTCCCCAGCGTGATCCGGCTGCTGCCGAGAATCTGTGACGCGAGGTTGGCCGTGGTGCCGGTGCCGCCGGTGCTGCTTCCCGTCACGAGCGCGTGCCAGGTGTTCAGGCCCACCACGCCGTCCACGCCCAGGCCGTGCCTGCCCTGGAAATCCCGGACCGCCGTGTTGGTCCCGCTCCCGAACACGCCGTCCACCGTCACGCTCCCGTACCCGTAACCACTGCGCAACTGGTCCTGCACGGCCCGCACGGCGTTGTTGCTGTCGCCCTGGCGCACCGTGACGATCAGCGCCTCCCAGGTGTTGCCACCCACCACCCCGTCCACCACCAGGCCCCTGGCCCGCTGGAAATTGCGGACCGCCGTGTCGGTGCCGCTGCCGAACACACCGTCAGCGGCCAGCGTCTGCCCGGCCTGACGCAACAGGTATTGCAGCGTCACCACGTCGCGGCCCGAGTCGCCCTGCCTCAGCGCCTGCCAGCTCAGGACCGACTGCGCGCTGAGCTGCCCCGTCGCCGCGACCACACTGTCCAGCGCAGCGGGGTTCCCGTTCTGGGTACCGCACGCGGCCAGGACCAGGGTCAGACCGACCAGCCCCCAGTTTCTTTGCATACGCCTCCCTTCCCACAGGTTCCCCTGTGGCCTGCATTGAGCTGTCGAGACTGGGATCAAGCTAATGGAGCATGTGTGATGAAGCGGGGCGGCGCTGGGTGCAGCCGCCGGAACGTGGCAGGCCGCCGGGCCAGGGTAAGGGCCTTGTCAGCCTCCAGAGCCTAGGCTGCTCTCCAGCTCCCCCTCACTCCACGACTCCATGACGAGGGATACCTGCGCGCGTGAATGTCCTCCCCTACTTTCGGCAGCCCCTGTTTGCCACCCTGCTGGTCCTCGCCGGCCTGCATCTCCTGTGGACCCTGACGGGGGCGCACCCCCAGACGCTGCGGGTGTACCTCGGCAACCTGATCTTTTTTCCCATCTACGCCCTGAGCGCCCTGCTCGCCTGGCAGGCGGCCCGGCAGCACCGGGGGCCGTTCCGGCGCGCGTGGTTGTGGCTGGGGCTTGGCATCTTTGCCTGGGGGGCGGGGCAGATCATCTACACCTGGCTCTCCTTCACGGGGAACCGCAGTCTCTTTCCATCACTGGCGGACGTCGGTTACCTCGCGCTGGTGCCCTGCTTCTTCATCGGCCTCCTGCACTTTCCCCGCCCCCACTTCGGGCGGGTGCAGAGCGTGAGTTTCCTCCTCGACATCAGCATTGTCGTGCTGGCGCTGGGGGATCTGCTGTGGAACCTGAACATCCGCCAGAAGGTGCAGACGTATGCCGGGCAGCCCTTTCCCCTGGGAGTGGCGCTCGCCTACCCCCTGACCGACCTGCTGCTGTGCACGCTGCTGCTGATGCTGCTGCTGTGGCGGCCGCCGCAGCTTTCCCGGTTGCAGACGAGGTGGCTGATGGCCGGCCTCCTCCTGTTCCTGCTCGTGAACCTCCTGTATGCCTACCAGACGGGCCAGGGGCTGTATGTGCTGGGCCGCCCGCTGGACACGCTGTGGAGCTGGGGGGCCGTGTGTTTCGGGGCCGCCGCCACTGCCGCGCGGCCCGACCTCATCCGGGCGCGGCCGCGGCCCATCACCGAGATGGCCTACCCCGAGATGAGGCGGCTGCTGCTTCCCAACGCCGCCATCATCACGACATACGCCCTGTTCTTTCTCGTCCACAGCCTGCACCTGGGCGCGGACGGCGACCTGGATCCCATCGTGGGCCTCGTCACGTCGCTCGTGCTGGTGCGGCAGGTGCTGGGGCTGGTGGACAACCAGGCGCTGCACCGCCGTCTCGCCCACCAGGCGTCGCGTGACCCCCTGACGGGCCTGCTGAACCGCGGCGCGCTGGACGTGGCGCTGCGTCACGCCCTGACCACCGCGCGGGCGAGCCACCTGACCGCGGTCCTCTTCATCGACCTCGACCGCATGAAGCTGATCAACGACTCCGCCGGCCACGCGGCCGGCGATCAGGTGTTGCAAGAGGCCGCCGACCGCCTCCAGCGGGGGGTGGGGTTCCGGGGTCAGGTGGCGCGGGCGGGGGGGGACGAGTTCGTGGTGATCCTCCCGGATCTGCCGGACGCGGCCGCGGCGGGCAGCGTGGCCGCCGCGCTCCTGACGGCCATCGCGGAGCCGATGCTGGCCGGGGGACAGGAACAGCACCTCACGGCCAGCATCGGCGTGGCCCTGGCCCCCCTGGACACCGCCGATCCGGTGGTCGCCCTGAAGTGTGCGGATATGGCGATGTACCAGGCCAAGAAACAGGGCAAGAACACCTGGCGGTTTTACGACGAGCGGTGCCACCAGACGGCCACCGAGGAGTTGCAGCTCGACGCGCAGCTGCGGGTTGCCCTCACGCGCGGCGAATTCGAGGTGCATTACCAGCCGCTGGTGCGCCTGGGGGACGAGCGGGTCCTGGGCTTCGAGGCCCTGCTGCGCTGGCTGTCCCCGGTCCTGGGGCCGGTCCCGCCCCTCAAGTTCATTCCCGTCGCCGAGGAACACGGCCTGATCCACGACCTGGGGGCCTGGGTGCTTCAGGAGGCCCTGGGGCAGGTGAAACGCTGGCGGGACGGGGCTTTTCCAGAGCTGCACGTGTCGGTCAATGTGTCGGCCCACCAGTTTGCCCGCGAGGACTTCGTGGGGGCCATCCGGGAGGCCCTGCGCGCCCACGCGCTACCTGGCAACGCGCTGATGCTGGAACTGACCGAGAGCGCCCTGATCACGGACCTGCACGGTTCGGTCGCCAAGCTGCGCGAGTTGCATGGGCTGGGCGTGCGGTTTGCCCTCGACGATTTCGGGACCGGGTACTCCAGCCTGAGCTACCTCCAGCAGTTGCCCGTGCAGGTGCTCAAGATCGACCGATCCTTCGTGCGCGACATGGACAGCACGGGCGTTCCGCTGCTGCAAGCCCTGATCACCATGGCCCACGCGCTGGACCTGACCGTGATCGCCGAGGGCGTGGAGACACCAGGACAACTGGATGTCCTGCGCGGTCTGCACTGCGACCTGGGGCAGGGCTATCTGTTCGGCCACCCCCAACCGGCAGACGTGGCCGGGGCGGCGCTGGAGCAGGAATCCTCCGGGACACCCCTCGCCCGTCTGGGCCAGCCGGCCTCTCCCCTCCCCTCTGTCACCGACCTCCACGACGCCCGCGAGGGAGAGCGGGACAGACAAACCTGACCTCTCAGCCGGGGAACTTCCGCTGGCACATCAGGCGTCCCCAGCGCGGTGTGTCCTCGGACAGCAGCTCGGCCTGCACGTCCAGGCCCCCGCTCTGGCCGGCGGGCGACACACGCTATCCTCGCGTCATGCCCGAACAGCGCCCAGTGGACGCGCCTTCACCCGTCGGCGTTCCCCTGAGTGAATGCCTGCAAGATCTCAGCGAGGCGCTCGCTGCCGCCCGCACGCCGCAGGAGGTGCTCGGCAGCGTGCTCCGGTCTGCCCTCGCCGCGCTCGGTGCCGCCCTCGGGACGGCCTTCCTGACGGGCGGGGCCGGCGACAGCCTGGAACTCGCCGCCCAGCAGGGCCGCAGGGGGGCTGCCCGGGACCTGCCCTCCCACTTGTTCGCCCGGGACGCCCTGGCCCGGCACGAGGCCCTCTTCTTCGAGGACGCGGAGGCCCTGCTGGGCGCGCCTCCCGAACCCGGCCGGCGTGCGGGGAACTCCCTGCCCGCCGCGAGTGCCGTGCTGCCCATGTTCCTCGGCGGGCAGGCGCTGGGTGTTCTGGTGCTCGACTTTGAGGAACCGCGCGGCTTCTCCGCCGACGAGCGGCGGCTCCTGCGCACCCTCGCCGCACAGTGCGCCGTGGCCCTGGGGCATACCCGGCTGCTGGCGACGCTCGCGGCCGAACGCCAGCAGCGGCAGCAGACCGAGCTGGAGCTGCGCACGAGCGAGGCCCGGTTTCGCCGCATGGTAGAAGCGGGACCGGTCGGCATCGCCGCGGGTGCCCTGGATGGCCGTCTGATCCTGGTCAACGATACCTACCTGAAGCTGCTGGGCTACACGCGCGCCGAGTACGAGGCGGGCGAGATCGACTGGGCCGCCCTCACGCCGCCCGAGTACCACCGGGCCGACGAGCTGGCCTTTGCCCAGGCCTTCGAGCAGGGCGCGTCCGATCCCTACGAAAAGGAGATGCTCACGCGGACCGGCGAGCGTGTGCCGCTGAACCTGATCCTGATCCGGTACGAGGAGCGCGACCAGCAGTATGTCGTGGGGTATCTCCAGGACCTGCGCCCGTTCAAGGCCGCCGAGCGCGCGCTGCGGGAACACGGGGCCGAGCTGGAGCGCCAGGTGGCGGCCCGCACCGAGGAACTGAACGCCCGCACCCGGGTGCTCGAAGCGTTCGAGACGCTGTCGCACGAGCTGACGCTGGAGCCGGACCCCGCCCTGCTGGTCGGGCGCGCGCAGGACATCGTCCTGTCCCTCCTGCCCGAGGGTGTGGCGACGTACTACGAACCCGAGGGCGCAGTCTGGCGGCTCAGGACCCAGACGGGCAGCCTGCGCGACAAGGAGCTGCAACGGGTCCTGGACGCGGGCCTGCCCTACGAGGCGGCCGGAAACCTGCGGGTGCCGTTCGAGACGCGCGAACCCTACTATCAGGAGGTCTACGACATCCACACCGACCGTCAGCCCGACACGACCCGGCACGTCAGTTCCAGCGCCACCCTGCCGGTCGTGGTCGGGGGCGCGGTGCGGGGCGTTTTCGGCCTGGGGCTGTTCGGTGCGCCGCGCCGCTGGTCGGCGGTGGACCGCGCCCTGCTCGAAACGGTGGCCCGCAGTCTGGGCCTCGCGCTGGAACGGGCCGAGGCGGCGCGGCACCTCCGGGAGCAGAACGCGGAACTCGCCGCACGCACCCGCGCCCTGGAGGGCTTCGCGGAGCTGACGCGCGACCTCAGCACCCAGGCCGAGCCGCACATGCTGGTGCGCCGGGCGCAGGAGGTCATGCTGTCCCTGCTGCCCGAGGGCTACGCGGCGTACTACGAACCCACGGGCGGGCAGTGGACCCTCAGGAGCCAGGTGGGCGACCGGCGGGACCCTGCCTTCCAGGCCCATGTGGAAGCCGGCCTCCCGCTGGAAACCGCCAGCCTGTGGACCCCCTGGCAGACGCGGGAACCGTACTACCTCGAAGAGTATGACCAGCACACCGACCACTTCGAGACCTATCAGGTCCGGCGCGGGGCGCTCGCGGCGTTTCCCGTGTGCGTGAACGGCAGCCCCTACGGAATCTTCGGCGTGGCGCTCTTTCATGAGCGGCACTGGAGCGAGGCGGACCGGGCCGTGATCGAGACGACCGTGCGCAGCCTGGGCCTCGCGCTGGAGGGCGCGCAGGGCGTGACGCAACTGGCCGAGGAGCGCCGCAAGCTGGCCGCCGCCAACGAGGAACTCGAAGCCTTCGCCTACAGCGTCTCGCACGACCTGCGCACGCCCGTGCGGCACATCAGGAGCTTCAACGACCTGCTGCGCCAGGCCCTGGGGGACTCGCTCGACGAGAAGCCCGCCCGCTACCTGAGGATCGTGGAGGAGGCCACCGGGCGGATGAACACCCTGATCGACGCGATGCTCGACCTGTCGCGCACCTCCCGGCTGCCGCTCCAGATGGGGCTGGTGGACCTCGGGGACCTGGTCGGCAGCGTCCGCGCCGAGCTGGAGGCGGACGCGCCCGACCGGCAGGTCGAATGGGAGGTCATGCCCCTGCCGCTGGTGACGGGCGACGCACACACCCTGCGGCAGGTGCTGGTCAACCTGCTTGCCAACGCCCTGAAGTACACCCGCACGCGGGAGGTCGCCCGCATCGAGGTCTGGGCGGAGGAGCAGCCGCACGAGTGGGTCGTCTCGGTGCGGGACAACGGGGTGGGTTTCGACCCGCGCTACGGGGACAAGCTCTTCGGGGTGTTTCAGCGCCTGCACCGCCACGACGAGTTCGAGGGGACGGGGGTGGGGCTGGCGAACGTGCGGCGCATCGTCACCCGGCACGGCGGCAAGGTGTTCGCGCAGGGGGTGCCCAGTGAAGGCGCGACCTTCGGCTTTACCCTCCCCAGACTGCACTGAACGGGCTGTGCGGCACAGCAGAAGAGACATCCCCACCGGACCCGGCCTCGCCTCAGCCCGCACCGCATCGCGCCTGACGGCGGCAGGGCCGCGCCTGCCACCCCCCAAGTGGCATCGCCCTGCCCCCTCATGCCCCGTCAGCTTCCGTCCCGCAGGCTAAGGGCCATGCGCCTGCTGCTGACCTCGCTTCTGCTGGCCCTTCCGGTCGCCTCTGCCGCCGGCCTCACGGGCACCCTCACCGTTCAGGGCCACGCGGCAGGCAGCTTCGGCCACCTCTCGCTGCCGGAGTGGGGACCCGCCGGGGGCGCGGCGTGGACGCCGGACAGCCGCGAGGTCTACACGCTGGACACCACCGGGGAACTGCGGCGCTGGCAGGTGGCCACCGGGAAACCGCTGGGCCGCCAGGTCCTCCCGGTGCCGGGGGAGGTGGGGGACGCCCCCGCCCTGAGGCTGCTGGGCATGAGCGGCGAGTTCCTGGAGCTGGAGGTGCGGGGGTGGCGCAAGGACCGGCCCGTGCGGCTGCGCTCCATCCTCAATCCCCGCAGCGGGAAGACCTTTCCCAACGACCCCTGCCCCACCTCGCGGCTGTCCTTGCAGGTCTGCACCCCGGCGGGCCAGATCAGGGCGCGGGTGGAGGGTCAGGACCTCGTGCGGGTGGAGGCGGGCAGGGCCACCCGCCTGCCCCTGCCCGCCGGGATGAAGCCGGTGGCCCTGGCCCTGAATGACAACGGGGAGCGGCTGGCCCTGCTGGCGATCACACCGGAAGACACGTATGGCCTGCACGGGACCGCAGCCCTGTTCGTGTGGCAGGGCGAGCAGAGGCGGCGCATTTCGCTGGGGCAGACGCTGCTGGAAGGCACCTCCCCCACGCTGGCCTGGGTGGGGAACGCCTCGGCGGGGTACGGCCTGCTGCTGGCCGTCAACGCCTACAACGGGCAGACGGGCGGGCTGCGGGACGGGCAACTGCTGGCCCTCTACCACGAGGACGGACGGCAGGTGTGGGGCCTCTCGCCCCAGGTGGGTCTGCGGGGCGCGTGGCCTTCCCCGGACGGGCAGGCCTTCGTGACCCTCCGCCGGGGAAGCGTGCCCGAGGTGCGCCGCCTCACCGACGGGGGCTTTCTGCGCGGGCTGGGCGAGGCGGTGACGGCCTCGGTGCCCCTGCGCGGGGGGCGGGCGCTGGTGGCGCTGGCGCGGGGCGGCGGGGCCGGGCGGGTGGCGGTGCTGAGTGGGCGGGGACTTCAGACCGTCTCCCCCATCGCCGCAGCGACCCTCGCGGCCTGGGGGGAGCAACGCTTCGCCTCCGCGCAGGACAATCTGGTTCGCGTGCATGACTTCGGGGGCCGGGTGCTGGGGCAGTGGAACGCCAGCGGGAACGTCCGGCAGCTCGCTTTCAGCCCCGACGGGGCCGTGGTGTCCGCCCAGGTCTGGAACCCGCGAAACGGGCAGGAGCAGGCGTGGTCGGTGAAAGGCCAGCCTCTGAGGTTGCCCGCCGATGCCGCCTTTCCCGTCTCGCGCGTCCTCCTGCGGGAGGCCAGTGGCCGGGACAGCGTGAACGATTTCTACCGCGAGCGCCTCATTGCCACCAGCCCCGCTGGGAAGGTGCTGTGGCAGACAGGCTGGCGGTCGGGCGGCTTTTACCCGCAGGTGTCGGCGGACGGGCGCTGGGTGGCCCTGTCCAGTCAGGCCCAGGACTCTCACCGCGACCCGGTGGATATGGAGTTCTGGCGGCTGAACACGGCCACGGGGAAGGCGGGGCCAGTGCTGCGCCTGAAGCCGACCACGACCGACCCCAACTCCGGCCGCGGCATCTCGGCGCTCAGCGCGGACGGTCGCCTGGCCCTGCTGCGCGAGGGAAGCGGGGACGCCTGCGGCTGGGCGCTGTACGGGTACACGCTGGCGGACCTGCAAACTGGAAAGCGGCTGCCCACCCCGGACGCCCTCGCCCAGGGCTTCAACCGACAGGGGGGCTGTGGCCGCGACCTGCCCTCGCCCGACGCGGCCTTTGCCCCGGATGACCGCCTGCTGGTGCGCGACGGCAACACGCTGACATGGTGGCAGGTGCGCCCCTGAGCCGATGAGGGCCGTCCTCCCTTTGTCGGATGAACCGGTCAGCTTCGCCCCGCAGCCTGCGCCCATGCCCCGACGCCTGCTGCTGCTGGCGACGCTCACAACACCGCGACAGACAAGCTCCTGCAAGAGCGGGGCGTGCAGGTCTGGCGGATTCGGCAGGGGAAGTGTGGCGAGAGGCAGGCGGGCCGGGCGGCTGGACGTCGGCCTCTCGCGTTGGCCCGGCAGGGCATAGCCCCAGAGTCATACCCGCTTGACTCCCCAGCGGGAGGAGTGCCCGCTTGCAGACGGGCCGCGCTGCCTGCAAGCGGGGGGAGTGGATAGCACCTCCCGCTCTTCTTCGTCTGCCTATGGCTTGGGCTGCCGCGCCTCTCTCCTATTTCCAGACAGGCCGGGTTGGTGGCGTGGGAGCGGAGGTCGTTCAGCCACGCAAGAACCTGTTTCTCCCTCCAGAGCCAGCAAAAAGGCACCCCCGCTTGACCGGGAGTGCCAGGGCAGACGGGCTTACTTGATGATGGTGATGCGGCCCTGCACGGTCCCGTTCAGGCTGGCACCGTTCGCCTTCAGGTAATTCACCAGCGCGTCCACATCCACCAGGCCGGGAAGCTGCACGACATTCGTGCCCTGCTTGAAGACCGTGAAGTTGTCGCCACCGGTCGACAGGAAGGAGTTCATGGCGACGCGGTAGGTGGTGTTCTCCCCGAGCGGCTGGCCGTTCAGCTTCAGGTTCGACACCCGCGCACCCTCGGGGGCCGTCAGGTTCAGGGTGTAAGAGAAGCCCGCGGAAACCTGAAGGAGCTTGGCGTTGGTTCCCGCGTTGTTTCCGGTGGTCTGCTGTTCCAGCAGAGCCTTGATCTGCGACCCGGTCAGGTCCATCACGACCATGGTGTTGCCGAAAGGCTGCACATCGAACACGTCCCCGAAGTTCACGGCGTTCCCCGGCTTGAGTTTGGTGGCGTCAGGGAGGTCCTTGCGAATCCCGCCGGGGTTCATAAAGGCGATCTGCGCGCCCTGGGCCTGGGTCGCCGCCAGTTGCGCGTCGGCGATCACGTCGCCCAGCGCTGATTCGCTGGCGCGGTCGGCCGCGCGCTTGATCTGGCTGACGCCCAGATTGGTGACGAACTGGTTTTTCACCTCATCCGTCTTGGCCCTGGCGGCCGTCACGATGGCCGTCATGCTGCTGTCGAGCGTCCCGGCAGCCTTGCGGGCGGTGTAGTTGACGACCACGTTCCGGGCCTTGACCTCCTGAACGGTGTGGTTGGCCTTGTCCACCACCAGATCGAGGCGCTGGAGCAGGTGCCCCGAGACTTCCCCCTCGATCACGATGCGGGGCTTGCCGTTGGGGTCGGGAACCACGCAGTTGTAGCCCTGATGGGTATGACCGCTGATGATGGCACTCACTGCCGGATCGATCTTCTGAGCAATCGGGATGATGTCTCCTGTCAGGTCCTGACAGCCCACGGTGTCGAACTTGGCAGTGGACCCCTCCTTGATGACGCCGCCCTGGTGAATCAGCACGATGATGGCGTCCACGTTCTGCGACTTCAGGACAGGAACGTATTTGTTGATCGAGGTCGCCTCGTCCAGGAAGGACAGGCCCGCCACGCCCGCCGGGGAAACGATGGTCGGGGTTTCCTTGAGAACCGCGCCGATAAAGCCAATCCTGGCCCCGCCGATGTTCTCGATGTAATAGGGCTGGAAGGGATTGCTGCCCCCCGCGGTGTAGACCACGTTGGCCCCAAGCCACTTGAAGCTCGCGCCGGGATAGTTCGCCTCGAATTTGCAGGCCTTGTCGGGCGCGTTGGAATCGCAGCCGCCATTTTGCATTCGCAGCAGTTCCTTCACGCCCTGATCGAACTCATGATTGCCCAGGGCGCTGGCCTTCATGCCCAGTTTCGAGAGGGCGATGACGCTGGGTTCGTCGCGCAGCAGGCTCGACGTGGCTGGGCTGGCCCCGATCAGGTCACCCCCACCCACGAAGATGGTATTGGGATTCTGCTTGCGGGCCTCGGCCAGTTCGCCGCCAATGGCCTTGATGCCCCCCGCCGTCAGCCCCGTCGTTCCCGTGCCGTCCTCCTTGGGCACCTGCACCCCCGCGAAGCTGCTGGGTTCCAGTCCCCCGTGGAAGTCGTTGACGGCCAGTACCGTCACATTCACCGGCTCCGCCGCCCGAGGGCCGGTGGTGCTGCAAGCGGTCAGTCCGAGCGCCAGAGTCACAACCATCAAGCTGTTCTTCATAGACCAGTACTATACGTTCTCAAGGTCGGAGGAAGAACAGTGCGCACACGGAATTCCCGCCAGCAGAGGTGCGCAGACCATCAGCAGGGCTGCTGTTCCTCCTCCGCACCGGGGAAGCGCGGGACCTATCTAGAATCCCGTGATTCTACGGGGCGTAGCAGACAGGTTAGAATCACGTGATTCTAAGTTGCCAGGAGAACCCATGACGCTGATTACCACGATTCATAGCTATGCCGGCGGAGTGGGCAAGAGTGCCACCGCCCGCGACCTCAGCGCCGCGCTGTCGCTGCTCGGCCAGCGGGTGCTGCTGATCGACGCCGACCATCAGGCCGATCTCAGCGTCAGTCTGGGAGTGGACATCGACGAGCAGTTCGAGAATGCCGACGACTCGTTCGCCTGGACCATCGGCCCGGCGGTGCTGGGCACGGGCAGCCTTCCACCACCGCAGCCCACCTTCGGCTTCGACCTGATTCCCAGCAGCATCACCCTCTACAACCTGGAAAAGGAACTCAAGGCGGACGTCAGCATGGTCGTGGGGCTGCGCTATGCCCTCGACGAGGTGCGGGCCGGTGGGCAGTACGACTTTGTCCTGATCGACACCAACCCGACCCTGGGCGATATGGCGACGCTGGCCCTGCTCGCGGCGGACCGGGTCCTGCTGCCCATTCCGCCCAACCGCAAGGGTCTGCGCGCCGGCACGTTCATTCGTTCGCGGGTCGAGAAGGGGCATTACCAGCGCCTCAATCCGGGGTTGCAGGTGCTGCCGCCGATCATTACGCAGGCCCCGAATACGGTCCTGGCCCGGCGGTACATGGCCGAGATCGAGCAGCAGTTCGGCGGCACCCTGGGCATCATCAAGCACCGGCCGGGCCTCTATCCGGCCGCGATGGAACGGGGCGTCCCCGTGTCCCAGCTCGATCAGGGGGAGGGCCGGGCCGAGGTGCTGGGCGTGGCCGAGCGGTTCTTGCAGGCCGTGGGAGGCGCACGTGGCGCGTGAGGATCTGCTGGGAGGCGGCCTGAATCAGGTGGCAGCGCAGGGGACACTGCGCCAGCTGCGGCGCGAGCAACTGGTGCCGGCCCCGTGGCAGCCGCGCCGCAGCTTCGACCGCGCGGGGCTGCTGGCCCTGGCCCGGAGTGTCCGCGCTGAGGGCGTGCGGCAGAATCTGGTGGTCCGGCCCCATCCCACCCAGGGCGGCCACTACGAGATCATCGCCGGGGAGCGCCGCTGGCGGGCCTCCGACCCCGACGTGGGGGCGGCCCTGGCCCTGACGCCGGAGGAAGTCGGCACGCTGGAGGGGGAAGCACCCCGCACCCTTCCCTGCCTGATCGTGAATCTGGATGACCCGGAGGCGCGGCGGCTGAGTGCGGTCGAGAACCTGCAACGCGAGGACCTGGACCCGGTGGACGAGGCCAGCTACCGGCTGCTGCTGGTGCAGGAGGCCCTGGGCCTGGCGGCGGGCGAGCACGTCATGACCTCCAGTCTGGCCCAGGAGATCGGGCGGCGGCTGCACACGCTGCGGAATGCGCCGGAGCAGTTCCCGGAGGAGACGGCGGCGCTGCGGCGGCTGTTCCAGCAGCTCGGAACCCTGACCTGGGAATCGTATGCCACCAACCACCTGCCCCTGCTGCAACTGCCGGACGACCTGCTGACGGCGGTCCGCGAGGGCCGGGTCGCGGGCCGCAGCGCCCTGCTGATTCACCGCCAGACCGACGAGGAACTGCGGGCGGAGTTGCTGGAAAAGGCCCTCGCCGGGGCCTCCTTCAAGGAACTGACCGGACTGGTCGACACGCATCAGGGCAAGGCCTGGCGCACCCTTGCGGCGGACGTGCGCGGGCGGCTGGGTGTCCGGCAGCTCGACCGGCTGGACGCCTCACGCCGCAAACGTGTGGTCGGGCTGCTGCGGCAGTTGCAGCAGGAACTGGACGGGGGGGCACCCGACCGCGAGGCGTGAGGCGGAGTCCAGGGGAGAGGCGGACACGCGAGGGCAAAAAGGAGTGAACATGCGGCCACGACACCAGCGGAGCAGGCCCCAACGGAAAGGCAGGTGTCCAGATGTGGCATGACACCTATCTCAGGACCGTTCTCCAGCCCGACTACGCCTATGCTCTCGCCCATCTGCTGCCGCACCTGTTCGACGCCCTGACCGCCCACGCGCTGATGCTGGAGGCTCAGCAGGTTCCCCATGCCGGCGAGGCCGCGGCCCTGTTGCGAACCCTCAGGCGCAGGCCCTTTCCGCCCCACGACCCCCAGGTCGAGGACGTGTTCTTCGCCCTGGACCGCCGCCTCGCCGGGGAGAACGGGCAGGCCGCGGGTGCCCTGCGAACGGCCCTGTCCCGCAACGACCTGGATATGGCTCTCTACCGCCTCAGCGCCCGTGAGGAGCTGCTGGAGGCCGCGCGACACCTGCTGCGGCTGCGCCGAACCCTGCTGGACCTGGCGGCCCGCGAGGTGAACGCGGTCATCGTCGCGTACACGCACCACCAGCCCGCCCAGCCCACCACCCTGGCCCATTACCTGGGCGCGCTGGAAAACGTCCTGTCGCGCGACACGGGGCGGATGTTCGGCGCGCTCGCCCACGTCAACCTCAGCCCGCTGGGGGCGGTGGCGCTGGCGGGCACCAGCTTTCCCATCGACCGGGAGCTGACGGCGCGGCTCCTAGCCTTCGACCGGCCGGTCGAGAACACCTACGACGCCGTGAGCACCAGCGACTGGCAGGTGGAACTCGCCGGGGTGGTCACGGTGGCGGCCACGACCCTCTCGCGCGCGGTGCATGACCTGCTGCTGTGGGCCTCGCGCGGGCTGCTGACGCTGGAAGACGGCCTGGTGCAGGGCAGCAGCGTGATGCCCCAGAAGCGCAACCCGGTCGCGCTGGAACACGCCCGCACCAGGTTCAGCAGGGCCATCGGCATGACGCAGACCATCGTGTTCAGCGCCCACAACGTGCCCTTTGGGGACATCAACGATCCGGGGACCGACATGCAGCCGCCCCTGCACCAGATGTGGCAGGAATTCCGCGAGGGCCTGGAACTGCTGACCGCAGCACTGACGAACCCGCAGGTCAACCGGGCGGCCTGGCGGCGGGAGGCCGGAGCCGGGGAAGCTGCCCTGACCGAACTCGCCGACGTACTGGCCCGGCAGGGTGGGGGCGGGTTCCGGGAGGCCCATGCCACCGCGAAGGCGTTGCTGGCCCGCTTGCAGGCCGCGGGGCGCACGCTCGGCTCGGCCACGCCGGAGGACCTGGCGGCCCTGGGCGTCACGCTTCCGGCGGGCGACCTTGCCGCCGCCCTCGACCCCGCCGCCTTTATCGCCCGCCGCACGACCTACGGCGGCCCGGCCCCCACCGTGATGGGGAAGGCCCTCACGGCGGCGCGGGAGCGGCTGGAGCAGGACACGCGGCGGCACGGAGCCGTCACCGGGCGCTTTGCCGCCGCCCGGACGTTCCTGGCGGGCGAAGAATAAACCGCGGATGGAGGGCCAGCGTGCCCGCTCAGGCGTTACCCTGGGGCTGAACAACAGCATGGAGCGGGGGCAAGCACGGGGGAGGGTATCCACCCCAGCAGGCTTTCCCGGCCCCACCTGACCCCGGCAAGTCGCCTCTTTCCCCCCTGCAAGGAGTCCCGCATGCGCAAGTTCCTGACGCTGGCCCTGACCCTCAGCGCCGCCCTCACGGCCACCGCGACCGCCGCCCCCGTCACCCTCACCTACTGGCAGTACGACTACGCCAGCAAGGTGGACACCATGAACAAACTGATCGCCAAGTTCGAGGCCCAGAACCCGGACATCAAGATCAGGCAGGAAACCTTCCCCTACGACGCCTACAATCAGAAGGTGGCGTCAAGCGTGCCGGCGGGGCAGGGACCGGACGTGGTGAACCTCTTCTATGGCTGGCTGCCGCAGTACGTGGACAGCGGGTACCTTCAGCCGCTGCCCAAGGCGGACTTCCCGGTCAAGCAGATTGAGAACAGCTTCGTGCCGATGGTCCAGACCAGCAAGATTGGCGGGCAGTATTACGCCCTGCCCACCTCCGTGCGTACACTGGCACTCTTCTACAACAAGGACCTGCTCAAGGCGGCCGGGGTGCTGACGCCGCCGCGCACCTGGGAGGACTTCATCGCCGCCGCGCAGAAGGTCGTGAAGGGCGCGCCGCCCCGCTTCACCACGCTGGGCTTCGGCATCCAGCCCGACGGCCAGGACTACCACGTGGTCCGCGAGGTGCTGGTGCGGCAGTTCGGCGGCTCCCCCTACAGCAAGGACGGCAAGCAGGTCACGTACGACAGCGACGCGGGCGTAAAGGCGATGAACTTCTACACCGACCTCTACACCAAATACAAACTCGGCACGCCCAACTTCTTCCCCGGCAACAACAGCTACCGCGACGCCTTTATCGCCGGGAAGGTGGGCATGATCATCGACGGGTCCTTTGCCGTGGGCACCATCCAGAAAGGCGCAAAGTTTGGCTGGGGCGTGGTGCCGCTGCCCGTATTCAAGGGGAACGGCGTGCGCAGCAACTTCGGCTCGTACTGGGTCAACGGCATCACCAGGAATGCGAAGGGCGAGAAGCTGGCCGCCGCCGTCAAGTTCCTGAAGTTCCTGACCAGCGAGGACACCCAGCGCACCTGGCTCCAGGCGGTGGGGGAGATCCCCGCCAGCAAGAAGCTCGCCAATGACCCCGGCCTGCGGCGTGATCCGGTGTACGGCCCCTTCGTGTACGCCCTGCCGTTCGCGCACTCCACCCTCTTCGTGGACGAGGCCGGGCAGCGCAAGGCCTGGGTGGACGCCATCAACTCGGTGATCCTCCAGGGCGGCTCGCCCGCCAACGCCGTGAAGAGGGCGGCGGCCGACGAGCAGAAGATCCTGAATGGCTACTACAAGTGACCTGCGGGGGAGACGGGCACCCGCCCGGTCCTCCTCCCGGCCCAGCTCACTGCGGCGGCACCAGATTCGCACCGCGTACACCTTCCTGCTGGTGCCGCTGCTGTTCTTTCTGGTGGTGCGCTTTATCCCGACCCTGACGGCGCTGCGCCTGAGCCTCTTCGACTGGAACATCCTCAAGGAGCAGCAGCCCTTCGTGGGGGTGGAGAACTACCGCGCGCTTCTGGGCGACGAGAAGTTCGGGCAGGCGCTGAAAAATACGGCGCTGTACACCCTGATCGGCGTGCCCGCCCAGCTTGCCCTGGGGCTGGGCATCGCGCTGCTGCTGGGGCGGATTCGTGCCCTCCAGGGGCTGTACCGCGCCCTGTACTTCGCGCCGTATGTCACGCCCATCGTGGCGGCGGCGTGGGTGTGGCAGTGGGTGTTCAGCCCGCAGTTCGGGCCGGTGAACACCTTTCTGATGTGGCTGCACCTCCCGCCGCAGGCCTTCCTGACCTCGCCGGGTCAGGCGCTGCCCACGACCGCCGCGCTGGTGGTTTGGCAGAACCTGGGCTTTCAGGTCGTGCTGTTCCTCGCGGGCCTGGCCGCCATTCCCCGCGTGTACTACGAGGCGGCGGAGATTGACGGGGCCAGCCCGACACAGGCCTTCTGGAAGATCACCTGGCCGCTGCTGAACCCCACCCTGGTCTTCAGCGTGGTGACCGGCACCATCGCCTACCTGCAACTGTTCACGCAGGTGGTGAACCTCAACTTCACCGACCAGGGCGGGCCGCTGGGCAGCACCATGACGGTCGCGCTGTACATCTACCAGCTCGCCTTCGGGCGCTACCAGATGGGCTACGCCTCGGCCATCACGGTGGTGCTGTTCGTGATCATCCTGCTGATCACGCTGCTGCAACTGCGCTTCCTGACCCGGAGGTACGACGTTTGACGGCCGCCGCCCCCCCGCGCAGGCGGACCGATACTCGCACGGTCCTCGCCTATCTGGTGCTCACGCTGGGCGTGGTGCTCACGCTCTTTCCCTTCGCCTGGATGCTGCTCACCAGCCTCAAGAGCTTTCAGGAACTGTTCAACCTGAGTTTCCTCCCGGCGGACCCCACGCTGGACAACTACCGGCAGGTGCTGACCGAGACGAAGTTCGTGCAATGGTTCGGCAACAGCCTGCTGGTGGCGGGGGTCACGACCGTCAGTGTGCTGTTCTTCGACTCGCTGGTGGGCTACACCCTCGCCAAGTTCGACTTTCCCGGCAAGAACCTGGTCTTTATCCTGATTCTCTCCACGCTGATGATCCCCACCGAGATGCTGGTGATTCCCTGGTTCGTGGGCGTCAGCGACCTTCAGCTCACGCGGTCGGTGCCGGGGGCCTACCTCGCCATCATGTTTCCCGGCCTGATGAGCGCTTTCGGCGTGTTCCTGATGCGGCAGTTCTTCGAGAGCGTGCCGGGCGACCTGCTGGAAGCGGCACGCATCGACGGGATGCACGAGTTCGGCATCTTCTGGCGCATCGCGCTGCCGCTGGTGCGCCCGGCCCTCGCCAGCCTCGCCATCTTCACGTTCCTGGGCAACTGGAACGCCTTCCTGTGGCCGCTGATCGTGATTCAGCAGCCGCAGTTCCGCACGCTGCCGGTGGGCACGGCCCTCTTCAACGGCGAGGCGGGGACGCAGTGGGGCCTGATCATGGCGGCGAGCAGCCTGGCGGTGATTCCGGTGCTGCTGGTGTTCGCCTTCTTCCAGCGCCAGATCATCGAGGGCATCGTGCTGACGGGCATGAAGGGCTAAAGCTGGATTATACGGGATTGCTCTGATTCCCGGACCTCTGAGAAAGCGCCAGATGTTCCTGCCCGCCCTGAAAGCGTGTCCAGCGGCGGCTCTGGACACTGGGCGGTTCCATCGCCGCAACCCCGTCCTTTTTGCTCCTCGCTCTCCTGCGGAGCTGTGCCAGTCCGCTCGGTTGATTCCAAAGAATCAACGCAATTTGGTCTTACTCGGGCAGCAGGGGCGGCAACTCGTTCAGAATCTCGGCGGCCAGTTGATCGAGCTGGCCGTCCATCTTGGCCCGCAGCGCCCGCCGGCCCAGCTCGCCCGCCTCGGGCTGCCCCACGATCAGCCCCAGACGCAACCGGGCATACTCGCCCACGCTCAGGCGGTCACGCAGCAGGAACTGCACGGTCTTCAGGGTCGCGTCCACCTGCTCTTCCAGGGTTCCGGCAGCCTCGCGCCGTTCCAGCGTCTGGGCAGGCGGCGCGGAGGCCGCGTCCGGCGGGCGTGGGCACGCGCGGCTCCGTCTCGCCGGGCATGTCCGGATATTTGCCCTCCTGGTCGCGGATGACATCGACCAGCAGGGCCGAGCTGCTCCTGACCCGGTAGCCGTTCGCCACCAGCCGCCGGAACTTCTCCAGGCGCGCCGTGACGTGTTCTTCCCCGTACTCGGCCAGCAGCCGCCGCGCGACCGCGAGAGACACCCGGTAGTCCAGCAGCTCACCGATCAGGGGCGTGACGGGCACCGGCTGCACCTCCTGCCCGCCCACACCCGCGAAGGTGTAGGTGATCAGTTGCTTTTGCCCGCGGCCCTCGTACTCCACGCTGGCGAGGTAGCCGCGCTCCAGCAGTTCCTCGTGGGCACCCTTGAGGGTCGCGCGAATCTTGTTGCTGCGCAGGTCGACAATCTTGCAGGCCTCGGCCCAGCTGATCAGGTTGACCGTGTACGACGGCAGGGGCAGGCGCGGGTCTTCGGGGGGGTAGCGGCGGGCGTCCAGCAGCCGGTACAGCGCGCGGGTGAGGGGCCGGTCCAGGCTGGTCAGGAACTCCAGGTCCAGCGGCTTGGTGTACTGGGCACGAATCGAGCGCACGATGGACTCGGCGAGCCTGATTTTCAGCACGCTGCTGCGGCTCAAGCCCAGTTCATCGTCCGGGCTGGTGAATTCCAGCGCCTCGATGTAGTTGAAGGTGACGGTCGTCCAGCTCCGGCGGCGGTGGTCCCGCCACGACTCGGAGGCGCTGTAGGTGGCTGTGCGCAGCTGGTAGAGGGTCTGGCGCAGGTTCTGGTAGTACCGCCCCGAATCGTCCAGGCCCGCCCGCTTGAGAATCTGGTAGGCCGTCGTGAGGAGCACACCGTCCTCCGGGCAACCTGTCTCCACATACAGGTCCACCAGGGCCGTGGCGATATCGCCGTCCAGGCCATGCGGCACCCCACCGTACTTGGGCACCGCGTCGCAACTCAGCCGCGCAGGCCGCCCATCGACCTCAAAATCCACACTCCAGGAGGTATAGCTTTCCGGGATCCGCTCCTGAATACTGATCAGGCCAAGACGCCCGACATTCGCCTCGTCGATCCGCCGGATCTCCTGGGGAGGCGTGGGCAATTTTTTTGGCTGACGTGTGCGCGGAGCCAAGGCCAGGTTTCCTCCCGTCGGTGACGTTCCATGATACCTGCCCCGTCAGCAGAATGCGATATCGGACATCTCAGGCGATCCGGCGCAGGGGGTATCGGACATCTCAGGCGGTTTTTCGACGCCTCCCGATAGAAGCAGGCGAAAAACTCCCTCTGGGACAGTCTTTTTTCCTGCTCCCGCTCTTCAAAACTCACTATCGGACATCTCAGGCGGTTCGGGGGGTCGGCTATCGGACATCTCAGGCGATTTGACCCCAAAACTACCGGACAACTCAGGCGATTAGGGGGGCAAACTACCGGACATCTCAGGCGAAAAACGCGAAAAACGCCGTGTTTGTCGACCCTCGCTGCGCCCCCTTGATGATGATCATCAAGATCTTTTTTCTTTTAAAGATCAAAGAAAAGATCATCATCAAGGCAGGGCGAAAATCCGGAAGCCTTATCTCCAACCCCTCTGCTGTCTAGGCAACTGGCCCGGATGAGCCAGGCTGGTCATCTCCCTCTAGACTCACGGCATGATCATGAACCTGCTGCTGGTCTTTATTCCGATCAGCCTGCTGCTGGAGTATGTGTTCCACGCCCCACCGCTGTGGGTGTTCGCCACGGCGACCATCGCCATCATTCCGCTGGCCGACTGGCTGCGAAAGGCCACCGAGCAGGTCGCCGCGCGGGCCGGACAGACCATCGGGGGCCTGCTGAACGTGACCTTCGGCAACCTGGCCGAGCTGATCATCGCCATCTTCGTGCTGCTGGGGGGGAATACCACGGTCGTGAAGGCGCAGATCACCGGCAGCATCCTGGGCAATGCCCTGCTGGGCCTGGGCCTGGCCATCCTGATCGGCAGTTTCGGCCGCGACCGGCAGAAATTCAGTTCGCAGACCGCCGGACAGCTCAATTCGATGCTGTTCCTGGTGGTCATCGCCCTGCTGATTCCCGCGCTGTTCGACTACACCGAGCGGCTGCCCGCCTTCCTGGCCGGCAGCGAGCAGCTCAGAAGCAATCTGGACGAGTACCTCAGCCTGGGGGTCGCGGTGGTCCTGATCGTGGTGTACCTGCTGAACCTGGTGTACACCCTAGTCACCCACAAGGACGTGTTCGCGCTGGAGGAAGAACCCCACGAGGGCCGGCTGTGGCCGGTCTGGCAGGCGGCGGCCGTGCTGGTGGGCGGCACCGCCCTGATCGCCCTGGAGTCCGAGATGCTCTCGGGTGCCCTGGAGGCCACCAGCACCACGCTGGGCCTCAGCCCGTTCTTTCTGGGCATCATCGTGCTGGCCGTGGTGGGCAACTTCGCGGAGTACATCGCGGGAAGCTACTTCGCGCGGCGGGGCAAGATCGGGCTGGCAATCAACATCGCGGTGGGCGCGACCATTCAGGTGGCCCTGTTCACCGCCCCGCTGCTGGTGCTGATCTCGTACCTGATTGGCCGCCCGATGAACCTGGTGTTTTCCAGCCCGCTGGAGCTGGTCGCCATTGTGGCGGTGGCCCTGACCGTCACGACCGTCACCAAGGACGGCGAGGCCACCTGGTTCGAGGGGGTGCTGCTGCTGGCGGTGTATCTGCTGCTGGCCCTGGCGTTCTACTTCGTTACACCCACGGCGGCCGTGGAGCCTGCGGCGCTGCGCCTGCCCGCGCTGCCCCACGGACTGATTCCTGGCGGGACAATGTTGGGTGGGCTTCAGGTAGCCTGAGCCGCCCGACCCCTGGCCCCTCCGGCCCCGGCAGCCTTCAACGGAAGCTGCGGGCCGGAGGGGCCTCCGCTTTCTGCCGGGGTCAGGTGTCCCCGCTGCCCTCCAGCCAGGGGCGCACGCCGCTGCGAACGAAGGTATCCAGACTCTCGACAAGCTGTTCCGTGTCCACGCTGGGGTCGGTCGTGGCGCGGAAGGCCAGGCCGTCGAGCAGGGTGGTGACGATCAGCAGCAGGGCCGGATACCGGCGGATGTGCAGACCCGGATGGAGCTGGAGGCGAGCGCCCAGCTCGTTCAGGAAGGCGTGCCGCCTGGCCCGGAAGCTGGGGCCGCCCCCGCTGTGCAGCAGCGCCAGCGTGTCCCGTTCACCGAGCAGGAAGCGGAAGATGGCTACCAGGGGCGAGGGGCAGCCGGCGGGAGGCGACAGCGGGTCCAGGCTCCCGAGCAGGGGTTCCAGACGCTCCAGCAGGGCGCGGAGGCGCTCGGCGAGCAGGGCTTCGAGCACGGCCTCGGTGGAGGCGAAGTAGCTGTAGACCGTGGGGCGGGAGATGCCCAGCGCGCTGGCGATGTCGCCCATCGTGACCGCCTCGTAGCCACGCTCGACAAAAAGCCGCGCGCTCATGTCGAGAATCTGCTGCCGCCGGTCGGTGGAGGGGAGACGTTTGCGATGTTCGAGAACAGGCACGCCCCAGTGTATCCCCTTGCTGACATTTTGTCACTTGACAGCCTGTCAAGGCTGGGGCATGCTAACCGAAGTTGACAGGGTGTCAGACCAGGAGGCCTGACCCTGTTCCGCATTTCCGGCTTCCCGCTCTCCGTGCAAAGGACCTTCCGTGACCGAACCGACCCTCCCTGCTCCTCTGCCCACCCGCCGCCGCGGCTTTCTCGCGGATTACCGGACGCTCACGCCCAGCGAGCGGAAAATCTGGCGCGCCCCGCTGATGTGGGCGGCGGCCTTCCTGATCCTGTTCATTCCGGTGCTGTACGTGAGCATCTACCTCGCCAGCGTGTGGGACCCCTACGGCAACCTGAACCAGTTGCCGGTCGCCTTCGTGAACGCCGACGCGGGAACGACCTACCGCGGCAAGAGCTACAACCTGGGCCGCGACCTCAGCCAGGATCTGCGCGACGACCCGCCCGTCAAGCTGGTGCCGTACCCCAGCGAGGCCGCCGCGCAGGCCGCCGTGCGGCGCGGTGACGCCTACTTTGCCCTGACCATTCCGCGCGACTTCAGCCAGAAGGCCATCGCGGGCAGCAGCAGCGAACACGGCCAGCTCCACCTCTACAGCGCCCAGGGCACCAGCTACTTCGCCAGCCGGGTGGGCAGCACGGTCGCGGGCAACATCGCCGGCCGCCTCAACGAGAAGCTGGGCAGCAACCGCTGGGAAGTCGTGCAAAGCTCGCTGGCCGACGTGCAGCGGGGCTTCCGGGACATCCGGGAGGCCACCGGCAAGCTGCGCGACGGGGCCGCGAGGCTGGAAGACGGCAGCGGAACCCTGGAGCAGGGCGCGACCCAGCTCGCTTCCGGAACGGCCAGGGCCTCTCGCGGCGCACAGCAGCTTCAGGAAGGGGCCAGCAAGCTCTCGGGTGGGGTAACAGGTCTCACGGGGGGCGTGACACAGCTTAGTGGCGGTCTGAGGAAGCTGGAGGCGGCGGCCCCCGGTCAGGCCCAGCTTCAGCCGCTGGTGAACGGGGCGGCGCAGGTCGCCCAGGGCAGCACGCGGCTCGCGGGTGGGCTGAAACAGCTTCAGGGCGGCGCGGGGCAGCTCAGCAGCGGGGCGGCCAGCCTGGGCACGGGCGCGGCGCAGGTGAACACGGGAACGCGGCAGCTCGCCGGGCAGCTTCCGCAGCTCGCCACCGGGCTGGGGCAACTGCGGACGGGGGCGCAGCAGCTCAGCGCCGGGGCGGCGGAGGTCGGGAAGGGCGGAACGCAGCTTCAGGCGGGGGCCAAGCAGCTCGCCACCCAACTGCCGGCTCTCCAGCAGGGCCTGGGACAGCTCCAGACGGGCGCGGGGCAGCTCGCGGCAGGAGCGGCGGACGCCAACGCCGGTGCCCAGCGGCTGAAGGCCGGGGCCGGGCAGCTCGGGGGCCAGTTGCCGCAGCTCAGCAACGGCCTGGGGCAACTCGCGGGGGGGGCGGATCGGCTGAGCGCGGGGGCCGCCGACCTGGGCCAGGGCGTCACGCAGGTGGGCACGGGTGCCCAGGCCCTGGCAAAGCAACTGCCGCAGCTTCAGCAGGGCGTGACCCAGGCGCAGACCGGGGCCGGCAGCGTGAATGCCGGGGCGCAGCGGCTGGCGCAGGGGGCGGGGCAGCTCGCGGCCAGCGTCGAGAAGAACCCGCTGGCCCCCGCCGAACTCCGGCAGGGCACCCAGGAACTGGCCGCCGGGGCGGCGCAGCTTCAGACGGGAACGCAGAGCCTCTCGCAGGGCCTCACACAGCTTCAGGCGGGCAGCGCGGCGGCCAGCCAGGGCGCGGGGCAGCTGGCCGCCGGGACCGGAAAACTCGCGGCTGGGGCCACCCATCTCCAGAGCGGGGCCGCCACCCTTGCCCAGAATGCCCGCAAGGCGCAGCAGGGCGCGCAGGGGGCGGTGACGGGAGCGGAGCAACTGGCGACCGGGGCCGCGCAGCTCGCGGCCGGCACGCAGAAGCTCCAGGCGGGCGCGCAGCAACTCGCCGGCCGGCTGGGTGAGGCCGCCAGCGGCAGCACCGCCGCCGTGAAGGGCGCGGGGCAGCTCGCCGCCGGAGCCGGACAACTGGCGACCGGCGCGCAGAGGCTCCAGAGCGGGGCCGCTACCCTGGCGCAGAAGACAGGGGAGGCGGCAGCCGGAGCGCAGAAGGCCACCGCTGGGACCGCTCAACTGGCGGCCGGCACCCAGAAGCTCCAGCAGGGCGCGGCGCAGCTCCGCACCGGCGCGGCCACCCTCGCGCAGCGGACCGGTGAGGCGGCGGCGGGCGCGCAGACGCTGGCGACCGGGGCGCAGAGCCTTCAGCAGGGCGTGCAGAAGGCCGTGCAGGGCAGCGTGCAGGTCAAGTCGGCGCTGGGGACCATCACGGGCAAGCTGCCCGCCCAGCAGGACCTCGACCGCCTCAGCAGCGGCGCGCGGACCCTCGCCACGAGCAGCGGCGACCTGGCCAAGGGCGTGGGGCAGCTTCAGACCGGGGCGCAGCAGCTCCAGGCGGGGGCGGGGGACCTGCACTCGGGCGCGGCGGGGCTGCGGGACGGCCTCGACCAGCTCTACCGCCGGGTGCCCGCCCGCACCGAGCAGCTCGGCGGCGACCCGGAAGGCCTCTCGGCCAGCGTGCAGGTGGCCGAGACGCATACCGCGAGCGTGCCCAACAACGGCTCGGCCTTTGCCCCGTACTTCGTCACGCTGGCGCTGTGGGTGGGCGGCACGCTGACCACCTTCATCTTTCCCTACCTGCTGCTGCCCGAGAGTGGGCGCGGCACCGGGCAACTGGCGCGCGTGCTGCGCAAGTTCACCGTGCCCGCCTTCTACGTGGTGGCGCAGGCCCTGATCGTGGTGCTGGGGCTGCACCTGCTGGGCGTGACGTACCTGCACCCCGGCCTGGTGGTCCTGACCGCCACGCTCGCCAGCCTGACCTTCATGATGCTGATTCTGGCCCTGAACCTGCTGCTGGGCGCGGCGGGCCGCCTGCTCGCGCTGGTGCTGCTGGTGGTGCAGCTCGCGGCGTCGGGCGGGTCCTTTCCGGTCGAGCTGTCCTCGGGATTCTTCCGCAGCATCCACGCCGTCATCCCCGCGACCGACGCGGTCAACGCCCTGCGCTCGGCCATGTTCGGCTCCTACGAGGGGCAGTACGGCGTGTTTATCGGGCGGATGGGGCTGGTCGCGCTGGTGAGCTTCGGGGTGGCGCTGCTGAGCCGCCGCCGCTGGCAGTTCACGCCCGACGAGAAGTTCCGCTCGCCCATCATCACCGACGTGGGCTGAAGTTCGGGGGCAGGGACGCAGGCGCGCCGGGACAGTGTTCCCAGCGCGCCTGCCTGCTGGGCGGACGGCTGGGGCAGGCCGCCGAGGCTGCGGAGTTCCGAGCGGAGGGACCAGCGTGCGGTCTGCGGCTCACCCCGCCCGCACGGTCAACGGGCAGAGAAGGCGTAAATGGTGCGCGACCGGAAGACCTGCGCGGGAAGCAGCACCGTGCCCGGAAAGCCCGGCTGGTGGGGCGAGTCCGGGAAGTGCTGGGTTTCGAGGCAGACGGCCCAGCGGTGGCCGTAGGGCTGCCCGCCCTTCCCGACAATGCTGCCGTCCAGAAAGTTGCCCGAATACACCTGAAGTCCGTGCTGGGTCGTGTGGACCTCCATCTGCCGCCCGGAGGTGGGATCGTGGAGGGTCGCGGCGTGCCGCAGATCGCCGCCTTCTCCCACGTCCCCCAGCACGAAGTTGTGGTCGTAGCCCCCGGCCGCCCGCAACTGCGGGTCCTGGTCGTCCACGCTGGTACCGATGCGCCGGGGCCGGCGGAAGTCGAAGGGCGTGCCGGGCACGGGCAGGAACTGGCCTGTGGGAATCAGCGTGGCGTCCACCGGGGTGATGGCGTCCGCATGGACGGTCAGCTCGTGGTCGAGGATGTCACGGCGGGCCTGCCCGCTCAGGTTCCAGTAGGTGTGGTTGGTGAGGTTGAGGACGGTGGGGGCGTCGGTCTGGGCGGCGTAGTCGATCCGCAAGGCCCCCTCGGGGAGAAGGGTGTACGTCACCTGGACGGTCAGGTTGCCCGGATAGCCTTCCTCGCCGTCACGGCTGAGATAGGTCAGGACCACGCCGGGGCCGTCCGCGCCCATTACGGCCCGGCTGTCCCAGAGACGCTGGTCGAAGCCCCCCGGCCCGCCGTGCAGGGCATTGGGGCCGTCGTTCCGCGCCAGGGTGTAGGTCTGGCCCCCCAGCGAGAAGCGGCCCCCGGCGATGCGGTTGGCATACCGGCCGATCAGGGCACCGAAGTACGGGGAGGTCTGCCGGTCGAAGTAGGGGGCGGCCCGGTCATGCCCCAGCACGAGGTCCTCCGGGGTGCCGTGGCGGTCAGGGGCCAGCAGGCGCACCAGCACGCCGCCATAGTTCATGACGTGCGCTTCCAGGCCGCCCGGCACACGGAGTTCGTAGAGGATGACTTCCTCGCCCGCGGGCGTTGTGCCCCAGGAGCGCGGCGTGACTGTTCCGGCGGCTCGGTCTGGCTGGAAGTGGTCTGGCTGATGGCTGTCTGGCTCGTGCATGGGTGAACTGTCCTCCTGCCAGGGTGGCCTGTGGGGTTGCCCGCAAAGGGGGGGTGAGGACCGGCGAGGGGCCTATCCCTCCGCGCCCTGCGGCAGCGCGGGCGAGTCGCCCCGTGCCTGTGCCCGGTCCTCGGGGCCAGGGCGCTTGAAGCTGTCGGGGACCTGGGGGTCGTGGTAGCGGCGCACGTCGCCCGGAATCGTGGTCACGTCGTCCACGACCTTGAACAGCTTCAGGTCGTCGGGGGCAATCGCGCCCTCCGCCACCAGGGTTTGCGTAAACCAGTCCACCAGCCCGCGCCAGTGGGCCTCGCCCACCAGGTAGATGGGCAGGGGGTGCATCTTCTGGGTCTGCACCAGCGTCAGGATTTCCGAGAGTTCGTCGAGGGTGCCGAAGCCGCCCGGAAACACCACGAAGGCCGAGGCGTACTTGGCGAGCATCACCTTGCGCGCGTGGAAATACTCGAAGTCCAGGCTGAGGGTCTGGTACGGGTTGGGGCGCTGCTCGTGCGGCAGGATGATGTTGAGGCCCACGCTGACGCCCCCGGCCTCGTAGGCCCCCTTGTTGGCCGCCTGCATGATGCCGGGGCCGCCGCCCGTCATCACCGCGAAGCCCGCCCGCGCGAGTTCGCCCCCGAGGTGCTCGGCCAGCCCGTAGTAGCGGTCCTTGATGGCGGTGCGGGCGCTGCCGAACACCGTCACGGCGGGCACCCGCAGGTGCGCGAGCCGGTCGAAGCCGGTGGCGAACTCCCCCAGGATGCGGAACATCCGCCAGGCGTCTTCGGCCATGCGGTCGAGTTCGTAGTGGGTGACGGGCTGCGGCTGGGTCATGGGCAGGCTCTCCTGGGAGGGAAGGGGAAGGGAGCGGGGCCGCCCCGGACGGGGGCCAGATGGGCTGCCAGAGGCACGGGAGCGCCAGTCTTGAAAGCGCCAGTCTAGAGCACCTGGGACGGGATGAACCCAGGCGGCGCGGCCACCGGACCCGGGCTGTCCCCATCCCTGCGCCGCCCGGATGAGGGACAATCACCCCTGATGCCGCCCTCTTCTCTTGCAGAAAGCGCCCGCCATACGCTGCGCGGGCAACTGGTGCTGCCAGGAGGTGTGGTGTCCGGCGAAGTCTCTTTCGGCCCCACGCTGGAGGCGGTCACGCCCCGGCCGGAAGCCCCGGCGGACGTGTTCATCCTCCCCGGCTTCGTGGACACCCATGTCCACGGCGGCGGCGGCGGCGACACGATGGATGGCCCGGCAGGCGTCCGCACCCTGGCCCGCCTGCACGCCCGGCACGGCACCACCACCCTGCTCCCCACCACCATCACCCACCCCTGGGACCGGGTGCTGGCGGCCCTGGCCGGGGTGCGCGAGGTGATGGACGCGGGCGGCGTGGCAGGCGGGGCCGACATCGCCGGTGCCCATCTGGAAGGCCCCTTCATCAGCCCCGGGCGGCTGGGCGCGCAGCCACCGAACACCGTGCTGCCCACCCCGGACCTGGTGGCCGAGGTGCTGGCGACGGGTGTGGTGCGGGCCGTGACCCTCGCACCGGAACTGCCGGGGGCCACCGGAGCGGCGCTGACCTTCGCCCAGGCAGGCGTGCGCGTCGGCATCGGGCACACGCGGGCCGACGCCGAGACGGTGACGGCGCTGCTGGGGGCGGTTCATGCAGTGGGCGGGCGAAGCTGCGCCACCCACCTCTTCAACGCGATGGGGGGCATCGAGGGCCGCGACCCCGGTCCCCCCGGCGCGCTGCTGGCCGACCCGCACGCCTATCAGGAAGTGATTCTGGACCTGATTCACGTCCACCCCACCAGCTTCCGGCTCGCCCACGCCGCTGCTCCGGGCCGGGTGGTCCTGGTGACCGACGCGATGCGCGCCGCCGGGCTGGGCGACGGTCCCAGCGAACTCGGCGGGCAGCCCGTGACCGTGCAGGACGGCCGGGCCACCCTGGAAAACGGCTCGCTGGCGGGCAGTGTCCTCACGCTGGACGTGGCCCTACGGAACGCGGTGCAGTCGGGCGTGCCCCTGCCCGAAGCCAGCCGGATGCTGAGTGCCGCCCCCGCCGCCTCCCTGGGCCTGACCGACCGGGGCCGCCTGGAAGCGGGCCTGCGCGCCGACCTCACCGTGCTGGACCGCGAACTGAACGTCTTGCAGGTGTACGTGGCCGGACTGCCTGTGCTGGAGGACCCTTCATGACTCCCCCCGACCCCCTGAGGCCGCAGGCAGCCCGCGAGGCCCCGCGCCTGCCCTGGTGGCGGGAGGCCGTCTTCTATCAGGTCAACGTCCGCACCTTTCAGGACAGCAACGGCGACGGCGTGGGCGATTTCCCCGGCCTCACGGCGCGGCTGCCCTACCTGGCCGGGCTGGGGGTGGACGCGCTGTGGCTCCAGCCCTTCTACCCCAGCCCCCGCCGCGACGACGGCTACGACGTGGCCGACTACCGGGACGTTCACCCCGAGTACGGGACGCTGGACGACCTGCGCGCCTTCCTGCAAGAGGCGCACCGCCTGGGCCTGCGCGTGGTGGCCGACCTGGTGCTGAACCACACCAGCGACCAACACCCCTGGTTTCAGGCCGCGCGGCAGGGGCCGGAGAATCCCTTCTTTCCCTGGTATGTCTGGAGCGAGACGGGGCAGGAGTACGCCGGGGCGCGGCGGCTGCTGGGCGGGGCCGAGACGAGCAACTGGGCCTGGGACGGGCAGGCCGGGAAGTATTACTGGCACCGCTTCTTTGCCCACCAGCCCGACCTCAACTACGACCACCCGCCCGTGCGGGAGACCATGCTGGACGTGGTGCGCTTCTGGCTGGACCTGGGCCTGGACGGCTTCCGGGTGGACGCGGTGCCCTTCCTGTACGAGCGCGAGGGCACTGGCTGCGAGAACCTGCCCCAGACGCACGCCTACATCGCCCGGCTGCGCACCCTGCTGGAGCGGGAGTACCCGGACCGCGTGCTGATTGCGGAGGCCAACCAGCGCCCGCAGAACCTCCTGGCCTACTTCGGCGGGCCGGGGGCAGAAGAGTTCCAGATGTGCTTCAACTTTCCGCTGGCGGCGCAGCTTTTCGTGGCGCTGGCCCGCGGCGACGCCCGCCCGCTGCGTGCGCTGCTGGAGCAGCTTCCCACGCCGCCCTGCGGGGGAGGCTGGGCCAACTTCCTGCGCAACCACGACGAGCTGAACCTGCGGATGGTGGACCCCGCGGACGTGCAGGTTCTCCACGCCCACTACGGCGCGGACCCGCGGGCGGCCCTGTACGGGGGCCTACGCCGCCGCCTGGCCCCCCTGCTGGGCCATGACCCCCGGCGGCTGGCCCTGGCCCAGATGCTGCTGCTGGCCCTGCCGGGAACCCCCTTTCTCTACTACGGCGACGAGATCGGCCTGGGCGACGACCTCTCGCTGCCCGACCGCTTCGGCCTGCGCACGCCGATGGCCTGGAGCGCGGCGGCCGGGGCGGGCTTCTCGCCGGCCGGAACGCTGACCCTGCCCCTGGCCCCCGGCTGGCCGCAGGTGAATGTCGAGCGGCAGGAGCAGGACCCGGCCAGCCTGCTGCATCGGGTGCGCGCCTTTTTGCACCTGCGCCGCCGTCATCCCGCCCTGCGGACGGGGGAGACGCGCTTCCTGGACACGGCGGCCCCTGGCCTCCTGGCCTTCGAGCGCACGGCCGGGGAAGAGCAGGTGCTGATGCTCGTCAACCTGGGGCACGTGGAATCGGCCTTCGAGTTGCCCGCCCCCCGGCTCGATCTGGACCGGGGTGGATGGCTTGAGGGCCATGTCACTGTTCCTGCGGGCGAGGTGCTGACCCTGGGGACGATGCCCTGAAGGGTCCGTGCCCTGAGGCGGCTGGCGGGCGTAGCATAGGCCCCATGTCGGTTCCCGCATCCCCAGTTCCGCTGTACCGCCGGATTCTCGTCGCCACGGGGGGCGCACCTCATTCCGAGCGGGCCGTCGAGCGGGCCGTGGCGCTCGCGCAGCACTTCGGCGCGGCGCTCGACATCGTGGCGGTGGTGCCCCTGGCGAGCAATGCGTTCGTCAACATGGCCTCGGGCCTGCCCGGCAGCGAGACGCTGGAGGCCCAGGCCGTGCAGGACGCCCGCCAGGTCCGGGAAGAACACCTGCGCCGCACCGGGGAGCAGGCACGGCAGCAGGGGCTGGAGGTGGGCGAGTACCTGATTCAGGCCGCCAAGCCCGCCGAGGCCATTCTGGAAGTCGCGCGCCTCACCGGGGCCGACCTGATCGTGCTGGGGCGGCGGCACACCACGGCCCTCAGCGCGGCCCTGGCCGGCAGCACGGGCGACGCGGTGAGCCACGCCGCCGGTATCGACGTGCTGATCGCCCGCTGAACCACTCACCAACCCCGCCTGCCCCGGCTCGGCCGGGCCGCAGGTTCACCCCCGCCTGGGCCACCGGGCGCACAAGGAGCAAACAGACATGAGCAGCAAGAACATCGACTGGCAGAACCTGGGCTTCAGCTACATCAAGACCGACCTGCGGTACCTCTCGCACTGGAAGGACGGGGCCTGGGACGACGGCGTGCTGACGGAGGACAACCGCGTCCACATCAGCGAGGGGTCCACCGCCCTGCACTACGGGCAGCAGTGTTTCGAGGGCCTCAAGGCCTACCGCCAGCGCGACGGGTCGGTGGCCCTCTTCCGCCCCGACCAGAACGCGCTGCGGATGCAGGCGAGCTGCGAGCGACTCTTGATGCCGCCCGTCCCGACCGAGAAGTTCATCGACGCCTGCGTGCAGGTGGTGCGGGCCAACCTCGACTACCTGCCGCCCTACGGCACCGGCGGCGCGCTCTACCTGCGCCCCTTCGTGGTCGGCGTGGGGGACAACCTGGGCGTGCGGACCGCGCCGGAGTTCCTCTTCTCAGTGTTCTGCGTGCCGGTGGGGGCCTACTTCAAGGGCGGCCTGACCCCCGCCAACTTCGTCGTCTCGGGCTACGACCGCGCCGCGCCGCACGGCACCGGGGCCGCCAAGGTGGGCGGAAACTACGCCGCCAGCCTGCTGCCCGGCTACCAGGCCAAGGAACGCGGCTTTGCCGACGCCATCTATCTCGACCCCGAGACGCACACCAAGATCGAGGAGGTCGGCGCGGCCAACTTCTTCGCCATCACGCGCGACGGGCGGTTCGTCACCCCGCGCTCGCCCTCGATTCTGCCCAGCATCACCAAGTACTCGCTGCTGCACCTCGCCCACGAGCGCCTGGGGCTGGAGGTCGAGGAGGGCGACGTCTACATCGACCGCCTGGACGAGTACGCCGAGGCCGGGGCCTGCGGCACGGCGGCCGTCATCACGCCCATCGGCGGCATCCAGCACGGCGACGACTTCCACGTCTTTTACAGCGAGACCGAAGTCGGCCCCGTGACCCGCCGCCTGTACGACGAACTGGTCGGCATCCAGTTCGGAGATGTCGAGGCCCCCGCGGGCTGGCTGGTCCGGGTGGAGTAACGCGGGCCGGGGCGGGAACCCGGCACCCTGGAGGCGGCATACTCGCCCCATGCGGCCCGCCCTGCTGCTTCAGCTCGCTTTCTCCTCCAGTGCCGGGAAATGGCGGCCCGGCACGGCCTTTCGCTGCACGCTGGGGGTGGCGTTGCCGCTGCTGCTGGCGCTGGCGACCGGGCACGCGGCCTGGGGCGTGCTGGCCTCGACCGGGGCGCTGAACGCGGGGCTGGCGTCCTTCAACGGCGTGACCCGCCGCCGCCTGCGCGTGATGCTGGGCACCAGCCTGACCATGAGCCTGGTGACGGTGCTGGCGCTGCTGGTCGGCACGCACACCGGCCTGACGGTCCTGGTCCTGATGCTGGTCGGCGCAGGCATGGTGCTGTCGGGGGCGCTGGGGGCCTCCGCGAACACCATCAGCATCCAGGCCATCACGACGCTGGTGGTGATTTCCGGCCTGGGGCTGCCCCCCGCGCTGGCGCTGCCGGGGGGGGCGCTGGTGCTGGCGGGCGGCTTGGTGCAGACACTGCTGCTGACGGTGGTGTGGCCGGCGGGCCGCCACCATCCCGAGCGCCGGGCCGTGCGGCGCGTCTACCGGCGGCTGGAGGACCTGCTGGGCGCGCTGCCCACCCCCGGCGACCTGCTGCCGGAGGCCGCGCCCTTTCAGGAGGCCTGGGACGTGCTGGACGAGGCCCGGCGCTTTCGCTGGCGGCCCGAACACGCCCGGCTGCGGCAGGCCCTGCGGCTGGCCGAGGGGCTGCGGGCCGCGCTGGTGGGCTACGCCCGCGCCGACCGCCAGGTGAGAGAACGGGGCCTGAGCGCGGAGGCGGGCCGCATGGTGCAGGCCCTCCTGAACGCCCTGCGGGAGGTCCAGGGGCAGGTGATGCAGGGCCAGGCCACGCTGCCCCCCGCCACTGCCGCCGGACTGCACGGGGCGCTGGCGGCTCTTACGGGCGAGGCCGCCCGCCCCCTGCACGACTGGGCCGCCCTGATGGTGCGCCTCCTGATCGACCTGGGCGGCGAGCCGGAGGCAGCCGCGCCCAGCCGTCCCCCGCCCACTTCCTGGCGGGACACCCTCGCGGCCCTGCGGCGCAGCGCCTCCCCGCAGGTCCCGCTGGGCCGCCACGCCCTGAAGTACGCGCTGGCCCTGGGCCTGACCGCCCTGGCCGTGCGGCTCGGGCATCTGCCCCACGGCTACTGGCTGACGCTGACGGTGGGCGTGGTCCTCAAGCCCGAGTACGTGACCACCCTGACGCGCGGCGTGGGCCGGCTGGGCGGAACGCTGCTGGGGGTGGCCGTGTCGGCCCTGCTGCTGTGGGCCTTTCACCCCGGCGAACGGGCGCTGCTGTTCGGGCTGGCGGCGGCCTGGCTGAGCTACGCCGGCTTTCTGGTGAGCTACGCGGTCTTCTCGGCGGCCATCACGGTCTATGTGGTGATGCTGCTGGTGGCCTCGGGAGTGGCAGAGGGGGCGGTTTCCGGCGAGCGGCTGCTGTATACCCTGCTGGGCGGCGCGGTCGCGCTGGCCGTGTCGCTGCTGTGGCCCGACTGGCAGGCCCGGTCCCTCCCCGGCCTGCTGACGCGGGCGGCCCAGGCCCAGCTCACCTACCTGGAGACGGTAGCGACCCTCTGGTCGGGCGGCGACCCGGAGGCGGCCAGCGCGGCGCGCGCCCAGGCCCGCGCCCTGCGGGTACAGGCGGGCAACCTGGTCCGGGCCGCCCACCTGGAACCGGCCCGCGCCCAGCGCCTGCCTCTCGCCCGCGCCGACGACGCCCTGATGCGCCTGAACGCGAGCGCCGCCCTCAGCCTCTCGCTGCACGCCGAGGCCCTGCAACTGCACCCCCCCCGGCCGGACCCGTCCGGCGTGTCCGCCCCGTCCGCCGCCCGTCTGGACCGCGCCCGGCAGGAACTGGACACCGCGCTGCAAGACGCCCGGCACCTGTGCGCGGAGCTAGCCGCTGGGGCCAGCTAGGCGGCGCGCAGTGGAGTGGACGCCTGAGACTTGCAGCAACGTAACGGAGCGCCGCTCTAACGGTCTTCCCCGACCGGCCCCTCCGGCGTGAACAGGAAGTTGTTCTGGATGGGGGCCTCGTCCTCCGGGTCGAGGTCCAGCGGCTGCCCGGCGTCGGGGCCGGTGCCCTCGATCCGCACGGCGTAGCTGGGGGCGAGGCCGTCCAGATGGTCCCCGCGCACCGTCCAGAAGATGTCGCCGCGCACCTGGTTATGGGCATAGCGTTTGGCGTCGAGCAGGTTGTCGAAGTCGCGCTGGAAGTGTTCCACGGCCGTGTTGTTCTGCACCTCGATGGTCAGGCGGTAGGGCATGGTCGCTCCTTTCGCCCCGCATCATTGTCCCCGGCGGGCGCGGGGGCATGTGCCGCGACCCTCCCCGACCTTTCGAGAACCGGTTCGCCCGGTCCCACCCGTAGGGGAGAGCCGCTCTCCGCGAGCAGGGCGCGCACCTCGGCCAGCACCTCGGCGGGCGTCACGTCGTCCACGAAGGAGTCGCGGTGGTCGCAGTTCCCCGTCATGCAGTTCGTGCCGCAGACCGGGCAGTCGAGCCGCCACGACAGCACCGGGCGGTGCCGGGTCCGGCTGAGTGCCCCGGAATTGATGGCGTTGCCGCACCAGTAGACGCCCACCGTGCGCGCGCCCACCGCCGCCCCCAGGTGCAGCGGGCCGGAGTCGTTGGACACCACCAGTTCGCAGCGCGACAGCAGGCCCGCCAGTCCGCCGATGCTGAGGCGGCCGCAGGTGTCGCTGACCTGCATGGCCGGCGTCCGCATCGCGGCCAGCACGTCCCACGCCAGGTGGGCCTCGTCCCCGGCCCCGGTCAGGATGACGTGGGCCCCCGCCTCTTGCAGCGCGTCCGCGACCACGGCGAAGTGGGCCGGACTCCAGCGGCGGCGGGGGTCGCCCGCGCCGGGGTGCAGCGCCGCCCAGGGTTGCTCGCCCTCCGGGACCACGCCGCGCAGCTCGGCCAGGTCGCTTTCCATCACGGCCATGCGGGGTTCGAGCGTGACGGCGGGTGCCCCGGCCAGCGCCACGACCTCCAGGGTCCGCATGATTTCCTGCTGCCAGTACACGTAGGGGACCGTGCGCTCCAGCGCGGGCGCGTCGGGCGTCCGCAGGCCCACCGTGTGCCGCGCGCCCAGCCGCAGCAGGAAGGGATTGGAGTTGCGCCCGCCGCCGTGCAGTTGCACCGCCAGGTCGAACTGTTCGTCCCGCATCCGCGCGAAGAAGGCGTCCAGTTCGGCCGGGTCCTCGTCCGCCTGACCGTCGCGGCCGACGTACACGCCCCGGCTGGGCGGCACCGCCACCACCCGGTCGAGCGGGCCGGGTCGCCCCTGGAGAAACCGCGCGTGCCAGGGCTGACCCAGCAGCACGATTTCCGCCGCCGGGTAGGCCGCCCGCAGCGCCTCCAGGGCGGGCAGCGAGAACATGTAGTCCCCCAGGGCATTGGCCCGCAGCACCGCGATCCGGCGCACGTCCCCGAAGGGGGCGGCGGGCAGCAGGCCGCCTGCCGATGGTCTCTCTGTCTGTGGCCCCCCGTCTCTCATGCGTTCTCCCCCGGTAATGGCTGGATTGTAGGGGGCACGGCGGCCGCCAGGTCAGCAGGCGGGGCAGAGCGAGGTTTAACCTTCGGGGCGGTGAGCCGGGATTTCCCGTTGTTCATCAGGGAACAGCGCCTGTCGGGCCAGACCGCCTCTTTACCTTGTCCTCTTTGCCTGGTCCGGCAATGCTTCCGGCAGGGCCAGGAATACCAGGCCCCGGTTCGCCGAGGAGGTTTCCCCACGAAACGGCAGACGTTCGCCGCTCTCGCAAGCGCCCATATCAGGCCTGACCGGATCAGCAGGCGGTGGTGGTGGCGCAGCAGGCCGGCCCGGTTCTCAGGGTCCATTCCTCCCTTTCATGGCGGTGTCATCCGCCGGGAGGAGCATCAAGCATGACGCTCCTCTCCACCCCGGCACCCGCCGCAGCCGCCGGGAACGCGGTGCCGGCCCAGGCGCGGGTGCGGCTGACGGCGCTGGATGCCTGGCGGGGCCTGACCGTGCTGCTGATGTGGCTGGTGAACAACGTGGCCCTGGGGAGCCTGACGCCGCCGCAGCTTCAGCACGCGCCCTTCGGCGGCATGACGCTGACGGACCTGGTGTTTCCCTGGTTCCTCTTCTGCGCGGGGGCCGCCCTGCCCTTCTCGCAGGCCGCGATGCAGAAAACGGGCGTGACGGGCTGGGCGCGGGTGCGGCGACTGGTGACGCGGGCCGCGCTGCTGTACCTGGTGGGGGCCTTCCTGACCAGCGCGACCGAACACCGCTTCACGCTGGGGCTGGGCGTGCTGCAACTCATTGCCCTGGCGACGCTGGGCGCGGCGCTCCTGAGCGGGCTGCGGGGGCGCTGGCAGGCCGGGGTGGCGCTGGCGCTGCTGGCCGGCTACGGGGCCTTTCTGGCCTACACGCCGCACCCGGCGGGCGTCGGCGTGGTAAGCGAGACGGCCAACCCGGTGCAGGCCGTGAACGAGGCCCTGTTGGCTCCCTGGGGGCTACGGGGGCTGGTATCGGTGATTCCCACCACCGCGCTGGTGCTGCTGGGCAGCCTCGCGGCGCGGCCCCTGCAACAGCGGTCCCCCCGCGCGCCCTGGTGGCTGCTGGCGCTGGGCGTGGCGCTCAGCGTGGTGGGCTACGGCTGGGCGGCCTCCGGGCACCTGCCCTTTGCCAAGGCGCTCTGGACGCCCCCCTACGTGCTGTACAGCGCGGGCCTCGCCACGCTGGGCATCCTGGGGATGTGGCTGCTCGCGGATGCGGGGAGAGTCCGGGCCGGGGCACGGCTGCTCACGCCGCTGACGGTCGTGGGGCGCAACGCGCTGGCGGCCTACGCCCTGCCCATCCTGTTCAAGGTCTGGGTACTGCTCGACTGGCGGGTGGGCTGGGCGGGCAAGCTGATGCCCATGCAAGCCGCGCTGCTGACCCAGGCCCGCACCCACCTGGGCCTGTGGTGGGGCGGCTGGGCCTACACCCTGGGCTACGTGTTCGCCGCCTGGCTGATCCTCGCCTGGATGGCCCGGCGGAACCTGATCTGGAAACTCTGAACTCCACCCTGCAAGAGGTCTTTATGCGTCCCCTCCCCCTGCTGCTCACCCTGACCCTCTCCACCTCCGCCCTCGCGGCCCCCACCCCCGCCACCCTGACCTACGGCGGCGAGAACTTCCGCGCGTTGGCCGCCGAGTCCTACCGGATGGCGGGACTGTCCGGCGACTTCGAAACCTGGCTCAATCAGGCGTACATCCGGGCGGGCGTGCCGCTGGGGAAGGGCGAAACCTCGCTCACCGCCGCTCTGGACGCCCGCAAGGCGGAACTGGCGGCGGCGAAGGGCACCCAGCGCGACCAGCTCGCCCGTGACACCGCGGCCTGGGCACACCGCTTCATCAAGAAGGCCGTGCCGAAATTCAGCCTGGAGCGCGGCTTCGAGTTCGCCAGCATGGCGAGGACCGGCGAGCGGCAATGCCTGCTGCAAAGCGTGGTGATTGCGGGCCTGCTTCAGCGCGCGGGCCTGAACGCGGGCCTGGAGATGGTCTGGAAAAGCCAGAGCGGCCAGGAGAGCAACCTGGGTCACGTCACCAGCGTCCTGCGCCTGCCCTCCGGTGCGGGCGACGTGCAGGTGGACGCCAGCGAGCCGGAACCCTTCGCCCGGCACCAGGGGGTCCTGACCTGGGCCGACGGCAGTTACCGCTTCCTCACGCCCACCTTTGCGGGGGACGGGCGCATGACGGCCTATAAACGCGCGGAGGACGGCGGACAGGTGAAGACGGTGGCCTTCCTCGACCTGCCCTACATCCGCTCGCAGTTCAACTACTACCGGGGCGAGCGGGCCGTGGGCGGCGTGCTGGGCACCGGGAAGGGCCGCTCCACCCCGGACGGGCTGAAGCTCAGCGAGAAGTTCCTGCAGGCCGCCCTGCAAGGCAACCCCAGCAATGCCCTCGCCGCGAGCGTGCTGGGCACGGTCCTGCGCAAGGAGGGCCGGGACGCCGAGGCGCGGACGCAGTACCTCACGGCGGGGAGGCTGTACGCCGCGCAGGGGCATACTCCCGTCAGCATGGAAGCCAACTTGAAGTGGGCGCGCGGGCAGTCGGCCAGTCTGCCGGGGAGGGGTGCATTCGGTCTCGCCGCGCTGGTTAAGCAGTGGAGCGGACAGTTTTAGTTTAGGCAGCCCTGACGCCGGGATTGAACGGCCTGGGCGGGTGTTTTTCCAGGGCGGCGCTCCGCTGCGTTGCCGCATGTTTCAGGCGTCCACTCCACTGCGCCACGACATGCCCGTTGACCCTGCCCTGCCGGTCCAGGTTCCACGACGCCACGAAGAAACCGTCCGTGGTGCTGTGCCCAAACTATGCGCGGCCAGACCCGTTCCCGTCGCCTCCCCCGTGAAGACAAGGGCTTGCCCGAAGCGACCAAAGTCTGGTGCTCCCTCGCCGACATCCGCCTCATGTTGCGCCACCTCGAACCCTCGCCCTGGGCCTTTTGAAACACGCGCTCAAACGTGCAAAACCGCAGTCCCCACCCGAGATGTCCCGCATCAGCAGGCAAGCCCCAGCGGGGAGGGCTGGGGCTTGCCTCTGCCGGGTTCCGGCTCAGTGACCCGGTCCGGCCCCTCCACTAAAGAGCGGCAGGGCCTTGAGGACCGTCTGCACCACACCCCACGCGAGCGGCACCCCCGCGATCAGCCAGAAGAGGACGAGGCGGGCGACCGGGACTTCCTGCGGCGGTTCGGCGTCCGTGACATGGGGCTGGGTCATGGTTCAGTCTCCTGACGGGCGCGTGGCACCCAGGGTGCTGTCCGTCGGCAGCGAGGCGTCTGTGGGTTGGATGTAGTAGCGCGGGTCGACCGGGCGCACCAGCAGATTGCAGAGAAAGCCCAGGATCAGCAGGCCGACCATGATGTGCATGGTCAGGTCGTAGGCGTCGGCGGTGGGGACACCGGCATTGATCTGCGACTGGCGCAGCCCGTTGACGAGGTAGGGGCCGACGATGGCCGCCGCCGACCAGGCCAGCAGCAGCCGCCCGTGAATCGCACCGACGTTGAGGGTGCCGAACAGATCGCGCAGGTAGGCGGGGACCGTGGCGAAACCGCCGCCGTACATGCTGATGATGATGGCCGCGCAAAGGATGAACAGCACCACGCTGCCCTGGTGCCCGGTGATGGGAATCAGGAAGTACAGCACCGCGCCCAGCGCGAAGAAGACGGCGTAGGTGGTCTTGCGCCCCAGGCGGTCCGACAGGGACGACCAGAGGAAGCGCCCACCCATGTTGAAGAGGCTGAGGAGGCCCACGAAGCCAGCGGCGGCGGCGGCCGTGACCGCCGGGTGGTTCGGCCCGCCCGGAAACATCTCCTGGATCATCACCGAAGCCTGACCCAGGATGCCGATTCCGGCGGTCACGTTCAGGAACAGCACCGCGAACAGCAGCCAGAACTGCGGCGTCCGCATGGCGGTATCGACCGTCACGTTGGCGTTGGTGATCATGCCGTGGCCGGGGACGTTGGCGTTGCTGGCCGTGTAGCCTGCGGGTGTCCAGCCGGGGCGCGGCACGCGGATGGTAAAGGCACCGAACAGCATAAAGACGAGGTAGATCAGCCCCAGCGTCACGAAGGTCGCGGTGATGCCGTTCGCGGGCACGCCTCCCCCGAAGCGGTTCATCAGCGTCACCGACAGCGGCGAGGCGATCAGGGCACCGCCGCCGAAGCCCATGATCGCCATGCCGGTCGCCACACCGGGCCGGTCTGGAAACCACTTGATCAGGGTCGAGACGGGGGAGATGTACCCCAGCCCCAGGCCGATCCCCCCCAGCAGGCCGTTGCCCAGGTACACCAGCCACAGTTGCTTGGTGGCGACCCCCAGCGCCGCCACCAGGAACCCGCCCGCAAAGAAACAGGCGGCGGTGAACATGGTGCGGCGGGGACCGACCCGCTCCACCCACTTGCCGAAGATGGCCGCCGAGGCCCCCAGCACCGCGATGGCAAGCTGAAAAATCACGCCCAGCGCCAGCAGGCTCCAGCCGCCGTACTCGGAAAGCGGCTTGTTGAACACGCTGTAGGCATAGATCTGGCCGATGGACAGGTGGACGGCCAGCGCGGCAGGCGGCACCAGCCAGCGGTTGAAGCCGGGCGGAGCGACGCTGTGCTCACGATCTAGAAAGGACATGCGGAACCTCCTGGGCTTGAGGGTGGGCAGAGAGGAGAACCCTGGCGAAAGGAGCCTGCGGGAAAACCTCCCGCAACGGGAGCCGGGCAACTCCAGGGATGGTCTTGGCCGTGGGAAGTGGGGAGGCGGCAGGCCAGGGGGGGTGAACCCGGTGGGGCGAGGTTCCTTCTTCCCGGGGGGTCATCAACGGACGTTCTCCAGCCGCAACCGTTCGGGGAAGCTGTACACGTTGAAGCGCTCCCCCCGCACGAAGCCCACCAGGGTGATCCCGAAGCTCTCCGCCACCTGGGCGGCGAGGCTGGTCGGGGCCGACACCGCGCACACCAGCGGGAGGCCCGCCAGCGCGGCTTTCTGCACGATCTCGAACCCCGCCCGGCTGCTGACCGCCAGCAGGTGATCCGATAAGGGCAGCAGGCCACGTCCCAGCGCCCACCCGATCAGCTTGTCCACCGCGTTGTGGCGGCCCACGTCCTCGCGCACCGCCAGGCACTCGCCCTGCGCCGTGAAGAGGCCCGCCGCATGCAGCCCGCCGGTGGCGGCGAAGAGGGGTTGCCTGGCCCGGAGCTGTTCCGGCAGCCCGCAGACCACCTCGGGGGCCAGGGGGGGCCGGGTCCAAACCGTGGGCCGGGCGCGCAGGGCCAGCCGCTCGATGCTGCCCGTACCGCACACCCCGCAGGCGCTGCTGGTAAAGGTGTGGCGTGAGAGGGTCCGCAGCGACTCGAACCCCGAACGCAATTCCACCCGTAAGACGTTGGGGGTGGTCAGGTCACCCTGACGCCACTCGGCCAGGCTCAACACGTCTGCGGCTTCGCGGATGGCCCCCTCGGCGTACAGAAACCCCAGGGCCAGGTCGCGGTCCGCGCCGGGGGTCCGCATGGTGACGGCGAAGGGCTGTTCCTCATCCCCCTGGACCAGCCGGAGTTCCAGCGGCTCCTCGACGGCCACGAGGTCGGTTTCGGGGAGGACGCCGCCGTTTGCGTACCGCAGGACGGCACAGGCGGCCGCTTCGTCGGGCGGCACAGGTCAGGTCTGGGGGACGTCGGGGGCGTTGCCGTGCGCCTCCCGCTCGCGCAGGCCTCGACCGAAGCCGCGCAGCACGCCGACCAGGGCACCCAGCGCCAGGCCCACGTCGGGGTCACGCACCAGCGCGAGCAGTTCGCCCAGGCCCGCGCGTTCGCCCTCGCGCACCCGGCGTGCGCCCTCCTGCAAGCCGTCCGAGAGCGCCCCCGTCACCGTTTCCAGCGCTTCCGGCTCGATGCGGCCCAGCACCTTGACCGCCTCCAGCGCGTTGCGGACGGCCCGCACGCTTCCCGGCTCGTTCAGGATGTCCAGGGCGTGGGAGGTCAGGCCCTCGCCGCCCTGCACGACGCGGACCAGGGTTTGCAGCACCTTGTGTTCATGCAGCACGCGCAGCAGTTCCAGCGCCTCCCCCATCGCGTCGGCGCTCTCGGCGGTGCTTTCGGCCAGCCGTTCCTCGGGGGTGGGGAGCAGCGTCCGCACGTCGAACTCCAGCGGTTTCGCCATCAGTCGTCTCCTCCCACGCTCTCGGAGGTGTCGTAGCGCGCGATGCGGGCACGGTTGGGATTGTCCCCTGGGAAACGGTAGTCCGCCCGCCGCCACTTGCGCTCGACCTCAACGCCAGGCTGGGGCGTGGGGTGCCAGTAGCGGGGGTTGACGCGCGGCAAGGGGTTTTCACCCTCCTCCGGCAGAATCTCCATCCGCACCGCCGTGTCCTTGTAGGCGGGCGTATGGGTGCTGGGGTCGGTGTGGCTGCCGGTCAGGCGGTTGACGGCCTGCCGCGCGTCGGGCGTGTTCATCGGCATGTAGACCTGCTTGCCCTCCACGCGGTCCGTGACCAGCACGCGCAGCCGCACCGCGCCGTGGCGCGACACCAGCCGCACGTAACGCCCGCTTTCCAGACTACGCTCGCGGGCCAGTTCCGGCGACACTTCTACGAAGGTCCCCGGCACCTTCTCGGTGATGCCCGGCGACTTGAAGGTCATGTTGCCCTCGTGGAAGTGTTCCAGCATCCGCCCATTGTTGAAGTGCAGGTCGTACTCGGCGTCCGGCACCTCCTGCGGTGGGATGAACTCGGCGGGGTAGAGCCGTGCCTTGCCGTCGGGGAAGGGGAAGCCCTCGGTGAAGAGGAGCGGCGTGTCGCTGCCGTCGGGCAGGACGGGCCATTGCAGGGACTTGAAGCCCTCCAGGCGCTCGTAGGTCACGCCCGCGTACAGGGGGGTCAGGCTGGCAATTTCTTCCATGATCTCGCTGGGATGCCCGTAGTTCCAGCCTGCGCCCAGCGCGTTCGCCACGAGCTGGATAATCTCCCAGTCGGGCTTGCTGTCGCCCAGCGGTTCCAGAGCGCGGTAGAGGCGCTGGATGCGCCGCTCGGTGTTGGTGAAGGTGCCGTCCTTTTCCAGGCTGGGGCTGGCGGGCAGCACCACATCCGCGAAGGAGGCCGTGTACGAGAAGAACGTGTCCTGCACGACGAAGAAGTCGAGCTTCTCGAAGGCCGCGTCCACGTAGTTGGCGTTGGAGTCCACGATGCCCATCTCCTCGCCCTTGAGGTACATGGCCTTGAGGGTGCCCTCGTAGATGGCATGGACCATGTCGTGGTTGTCCAGACCCTTGTTCGTCGGCAGCGGCACGCCCCACTTCGCCTCGAACTTCGCGCGCACCTGAGGGTCGTCCACCTTCTGATAGCCACCGACGAAGTTGGGCATCGCGCCCATGTCGGACGCGCCCTGCACGTTGTTGTGGCCGCGCAGCGGGTAGGAACCTGCGCCGGGCCGCATGTAGTTGCCGGTGACCAGCAGCAGGTTGGAGATGGCGGTGGAGGTCTCGCTGCCGCTGCACTGCTGCGTCACGCCCATCGCCCACATGATGCAGGTGCCGTCCGCCTGCACGATCTCATGGGCAATCTGTTTCAGAACGTCCTGGCGGACACCCGTGACTTGCTCGGCATAGGCGAGGGTGTAGGGCGCGATGCTGGCGCGGAACTCGTCCAGGCCGTTCACCCACTTCTCGATGAAGGCGTGGTCCTCCAGCCCCTCGTCGAGGATGTACTTCGCCACCGCCGTGACCCACACGAAATCCGTGCCGGGATTGGGCCGAATGAACAGGTCGGCCCGCTGTGCCATCTCCTGTTCGCGCAGGTCGGCCACGATCAGGCGCTGGCCCCGCAGCTTGTGCGCCCGCTTGACGCGGGTGGCGAGGACCGGGTGCGACTCGGCGGTGTTCGTGCCGATGCCGATGACCAGCCCGGCCTTTTCCAGGTCGGTGATGCTGCCGCTGTCGCCGCCATAACCGACGGTCCGCCACAGGCCCATGGTGGCCGGGGACTGGCAGTAGCGCGAGCAGTTGTCCATGTTGTTGGTGCCGACCACCCCCCGCGCCAGTTTCTGCATCAGATAGGCTTCCTCGTTGGTGCATTTGGAGGAGGCGATAAAGGCCAGGGCGTCGGGACCATGCTGCGCCCTGATCTCGCGGAAGCGGCGGGCAATCAGGGCGGTGGCCTCCTCCCAGCTCGCCTCGCGGAAGCCGCCCTCCTCGCGAATCAGCGGTGTGGTCAGGCGCTTCTCGCTGTTCACGTAGTCCCAGCCGAACTTGCCCTTGATGCAGGTGCTGACGCCGTTGGCCGGGCCGTGCGTCGGCTCGATTTTGAGGATGTGCCGCTCCTTGGTCCAGACCTCAAAGGAACAGCCCACGCCGCAGTACGTGCAGACGGTCTTGGTGCGCTGGATGCTCCCCTCGCGCATCGCCGCCTCGGTGTCGGAGATTTGCAGGATCGGGCCGTACCCGATGCTGGGTTCGGCGGCCTTGACCAGGTCCACCGCCGACTGGAACATCGGCAGCGGCAGGTCGGTCATCAGTCCCGCCTCGCCCAGCATCGTCTTTTCCATCAGGGCGTTGCAGGGGCAGACCGTCACGCAGTGGCCGCAACTCACGCAGCTCGACTCGTTGATGGGCCGCCCGCCGTCCCACAGCACGCGGGGGTGGGGGTCTTCCCAGTTGATGGAGAGCGTTTCGTTGACCTGGAGGTTCTGACAGGCTTCCACGCAGCGCCCGCACAGGATGCACTGGTCGGGGTCGTAGCGGTAGAAGGGGTTGGTCTCGTCCTTGGGATAGGGCTTGGGATGGTAGGGCGTGAGCTGGTGCTCGATCTTCAGCAGCGCGGTGGTGTTGTGGACCACGCAGTTGCCGTTGTTGTTGTCGCAGACCGTGCAGTACAGCAGGTGGTTGCCCAGCAGCTTGTCGAACGCCGTGACCCGGGACTCGCGGGCCGCCAGCGTCTCGGTCTGCACGCTCATGCCTGCCGTGACGGGGGTGCCGCAGGCGCGGACAATTTCCCCATTCACGGTCACCAGGCAGGTGTCGCAGGTCTGGATCGGCCCGAGCTGCGGGTGATAACAGACCTGCGGCAGCTCCAGCCCCGAGCGGTTCAGGACCTGAATCAACGGCTCGCCGGGGACGGCAGGCTGTGGGACGCCGTTCACCCGCACTTCAAACTCAGTCGGTGTCAAAATTCCCCCCAGGTTCCTGTAGATGTCGCGCTGATTTTTCGACTATAGGTCAGCCCTACGTCAACCGGGAGGTCCCTGCCCTCCGATTTGCACATCATTCATTTAACATTGTGCCATTAGAGGTCTGGGGAACATTCCCCTCACCGCCTCCAAGTCGAAAGTGGGCCAGGAGGGCGGTACCCGCCCCGTCTGGAGGTCATATGACAAGGGAAGACGAAAAGACCCCTGCCGGGCAGGGCCAGGGCACCGGTGGCGCGCTGAAATCACCTGAATCTCCCTCCCAGGGCGCTGTCGAGCAGCACGCGGACGAGGGAGACGGACCCTTTGGGGCGGATATGCAGAACATGCTGGGCGGCACCCGTTCCACCTCCGAGAACCATAACCCGGAGCCTGCTGCCGACGCTTACGGAACCGGAACGGACCCCCACACCGGCGGCAGCCTGACGCCGCTCGACAGCCGCAGCACCTTCGCGGAGCGGGGCACCGGGACAGACGAGGACTCCGCGGGGGCCGACAAGACCCACTGATGCCCCCTGGTCGCTGTCGGGCTGACTGAAATGGCGACCGCCCGTGCCGGTCAGGGCGCTCCGCCCGGCGGCGAGTAGTCTCCCCGCAGAGCCGACGCGATACGGTACTCCCTTCGCCGTCAGCCGCTTTGCCGTCCGCCCGCACGTAGGACAGCGCGGCATAGAAGGGCAGGGTGACTCAGGCCGCCGGACTACCTCCCACGCGTCCCAGCCGAGCTTCCCTCCGAGAAAGACACGTGGGACATGCCGGAGTCTCCGTGAAGCGGCTGGCTGGGCGGCGGTTGCCGGTTCACGAATACGGCGAGGAGGGCACGGGCCTCACCCGTCAGGAGCGGCGCATTCTCGCTGAGCAACTTTGTCCAGTGCCGCGCCTGGTGGAGGGGAGCACATGGTCGCGCTGGCGGGCAGGGGAACTGCTGCCGCGTGGAAGGCCACCAGTCACCGTGCCGTTTGCTCCAGCACCCGAGGGTCACCCCGCCATCAGTCCGATTCCGAGTCGGGGGTGGTGGGCGGAATCACGTTTCCAGCATCAAAGGTCGTGCCGGAGCCGTCGGCATCAAGCACATCGGCGGGGAGATCGCTGCCGAGCGGAAGCGGCACTCCGCCTTCCGTCGGCGTGTCTTCCTCGCCGCTGTCCGACTCGGTGTAATAGCCGGAGCGGTCACTCATGTCGTTGCCCATCTCGGGTTCGGTGGGGGTGTCGTGCCTGTCTTTGGTCATCTGCTTTTCCTTTTTTCCTTTGGTGGCTGAATCCTGCGCCCTTCAGGGGCTGGCGCGTTCCGTAATTTCCAGGATGGCCGACCGCGCTGCGCCCGCCACCGTGTCCTGGTGGTCGCCCCAGGCCTCGTCCTGCGTGTGGCCTTCCAGCACCGGCAGCGAGGACATGTCGCCTATCATGCCCAGGGTAAGGGCGCACCAGTAACGGACATTTGCGCTCGGGTCGGTGCCCAACTGCTGCTCGACGGCTGTTTTCAGGGCCGTGACGCCGAAGGTGCCGGAGAGGCGAGCGGCGGTGGCCCGCTGGGTGACGTCGTTGCTGCCCAGCATCCGCGTGAAGGGTTGCTCCAGCAACGCAGGCCGGGCGAAGCCCAGGGCGCGGATGGCCCCCGCGGGCACCTCCTCGTTCTCGTCCGCATCGATAATCTGCACCAGTTGTTCGGCGACTCCAGGCTCGTCGCGGGCCAATTCCGTGAGCCGCGCGATGTTCGCGTCGTCGTTCCCCACCAGGTACTGAGCGACAAGTTGCCGGTTGCTTTCTGGATTCTCTGGGACGGTCATGGGCTTTCCTCCTTTCTCCTCTGTGGAAACCGTGGGGGCAACGCGCAGTTGTTGCGGCCTGCTCTGCCCGCGTTACTTCCTGGCAAGTCCATCGAGGTTGCCCGGGGCTAATAGGAGACGCGGTGAGCCTGGGCGGGCCGCCCTTCAGCTTCCGCCCTGTTCATCATGCGCGACCGGCGCGTTCGCCATCAGTTGCAGGTGGTACAGCGAGATCACCAGAAACAGCACCGAGGCGCTGAACAGGAAAAAGTAGCCGAAGGCCACCGCCTGTCTGACCCGCAGCGCCAGCCGCGCGAAACTGTCCGGCGAGAAGAAGAGGGCGAGTACCCCCAGCGCCGCGACGACGAGGGCGGCCTGAATAAAGTTCTGGACGATGCGCTGCCACACCCGGTTTTTGTCGTCCTGAAGACGGCGGAAAAACGGCGTGGACTTGAGCGTGATGAGGATGGACAGCGCGGTGATGACCGCCCCGAACACCGCGAAGGCCACCCCCGGCACCGCCTCCAGGGATGTCCGCACGAAGCCCAACATCAGCGGGAAGCCCCCGAACAGCACCAGCAGCCCCGACACGGCCAGCGCGAGCAGGTACAGCAGCGCCGGACGGTCGGCCACCCAGGCGACCGCGCCGTGCGAGCCGCGCAGGAAGCGGTCGGTTTCGGGGGCCGAACTCACCGCCCACCCCCCGGCCGCACGCGCCGATGGCGGGCGAACCTCACGCAGAACGGCGAGTGGAAAACCGCCTGCAACAGAGACAGTGACGGCACGGCCCCCGGAGCGTCCCTGAACGTTCGCCTGACCACCCCTTTTCCGGGAAACCGGGCACTCATGCCTCGAATGTGGCGACGGCTGAAGCCCGACCGCCGGGCGGCCACGTCCTGAACGCAGGGAGAGGACATGGGAAGAGCTTAACCGGATGCTGAGCCTGGAGCGAAACGGAGCGCGGCTCCGGCAACCAGCACAATAAAGACGTGACTTCCTTTCCCCAGACCATCACCGTCATCCGGCACGGCGAGAAGCCCACCGGCGCGAAAGATTCCGCCAACGGCGTCAATGAGCGCGGCGAGGCGCGGTCCGATTCCCTGACGCCGCGGGGCTGGCAGCGGGCCGGGGCGCTGACGGCGCTGCTGGGCGCGGAACAGGTGCGCGCGCCGTTCACGCGGCCCACCGTTCTGTACACCTGCGGCTACCACGGCGACCCTGAGGGCCAGCACCACCGCCCGCGCGAGACGATCACGCCGCTCTCGCGCAAGCTAGGGCTGGACATTCACGCGCCGCTGCTGAAGACGGAGGGGGCGGCGCTGGCGACGGCGCGACGCCGGTCAGGACGTGCTGGTCTGCTGGGAACACCACAACATCCCGCCGATGGTGGCGGCCCTGGCGGAGGCGCTGGGCGTGAGCGAAATCCCCGCCGCCGGAAAGCAGTGGCCCGACGACGATTACTCCTCCGCGCTGATCTTCTTGCGGGCCGGAGACGGGGTTGAACTCCGGCAGGTGAGTCAGGGCGTGCTGGACGGCGACTGAATGACCGCGCCTGTTCCCACCTTCCTGCGCTCCATGACCACCGTGCACGCGCGGAACCTGCGGCTGGTCCAGACCGAGGCGTTCTGGCGCGAGTTGCTGCCCACGCTGACGTTCCTGCCGCACCGCACGGAAACGGGAGAGTTCACTGAGCGGATGCAGGCCGTCGTGGAACGCCTGAACCCGGAGTTGCGGGCGCGGGTGCTGTCGGGGCAACTCTTTCTGTTCGAGGACGTGGACCGCCCCAGCCCCAACGAGTGCCTGATCAGCATTCATCCGGAGGCGAACGAGGTCAGCCTCCGCATCTTCGGGCGCTACCTGACCGACATCCAGAGCACCAGCGAGTGGTTCCTGCGCCGCCTGCTGGACGTGCACGAGCAGTTCGTGATCACGCCGCACACCCGCTGCTTCGTGCTGCTGGACGTGCACGGCGAGCGCACCGACCTCACCACTGGCCGCGTCCTGCCCCTGCGGCACCGGCTGTGGCAGGGCTTTTACCGCGAGCACGTCTACTCGGTAAACATCACCTCGGTGGTGGTGGTGCTCACGCTGGGGGTGGTGCTGCTGCTCAACCCGGACGCGCCGCACTCGGCCCTCGGCAAGTTCTACGGGGTGTGCGAACGCATCCTGTCGGCGGCCATCATGAACGTGTTTCTGCTGATGGGGCAGTTCTACACCTACCGTCAGGGACGGCGGGTGGTGGAGTGGGAGAAGCCGTGAGCGCTCTGAGCGTCCGCTCGCCGACCCGGACAGGGGCCGGTGCGGCGACGTCAGGCCGCGGCTCAGCTCCTCCTACGGATTCCGTCTGTTCCGTTGACCCATCGGAACAGAGCCGATGGGTCAACTCCACGCCCGGAACCCGTTTTTCTCCCACTCGCTCTGCTCGGATGGAATCACTTCGTCAACGATTCCATCGGAGTCCGTCTCAGCTCTGGATGGCGCTGCCCAGCACCCGCCGCCACAGCTTCAGGTACGCCTCGAACAGTTCGGGGGGAGCACCCAGGGGGAAATCCTGCGCCATGCCGCGCATCAGCCACTGCGTCAGGAAGATCACGCGGCCCGGCGGAACAGTGGGGTCCTGGCTGTGGACATAGCGCACCGCCACGCGGCTCATCACGCGGTACATGCGCGTCCACAACCGCCGCACGATGGCCCCCAGTTCCGGTTCGCGGCGGCTGGCGTAGGTGAGTTCCGACAGCAGCACGCCCTCCTGCGCCGTGAAGATGTCGCGCCAGGCGGCGAGGGCAAAGGCTTCCAGGGGGTCGGGGGCGTTTTTGCTGCGCTCGAAGGCCAGGGCGAGCTTGCGGGAGACGCGGCGCACCACCTCCCCAGCGGCGGCCTCGATCAGGGCCGCCTTGGTGCTGAAGTGGTGCAGCGGGGCACCGCGCGACACCTCCGCCCGCTCCACGATCTTGCCGATGGTCAGCCCGACATACCCCTCGGTGACCAGGCAGTCCAGCGTCGCGCCGATCAGCTTCTCGCGCATGGCCTCGCTGCGTTCGGCCTGGGTGCGGCGTGGGGCGGGGGAGATCATCGGGGGCATTTCTATCATTCCAGTCGCCGCCCGTCCCTCAGACGAATTCCGCTTCACTCCGGACCATCCGGGACAACACCGCATGGTCCTCCACGGCGCGGAACCCTTATCACAGCGCGCGCGAGATCAGTTCCTTCATGATCTCGTTGGTGCCGCCGTAGATGCGGTGGGCGCGGTTGTCCACGAAGGCGCGCGCCACCGGGTACTCCCACATGTAGCCGTAGCCGCCGTGAAGCTGCACGCAGGCGTCCATCACGCGGCTGCACATCTCCGACACCCAGTATTTCGCGGCGGAGGCGGCCTGCGGGGTGAGTTTGCCGCCGAGCATCGCGCGGGTGCATTCGTCCACGTAGGTGCGGCCCAGGCTGATCTCGGTCTGGAGTTCGGCGAGCTTGTGCCGCGTCACCTGAAAGTCCATCACGGCCTGCCCGAACGCCTGACGCTCCTTGACATACTGGCGCGTCAGGTCGAACACGGCTTCTGCGGCGGCCTGCGCCTCGATGGCGATAATCAGGCGCTCCCAGGGCAGCTCCTGCATCAGCATCCTGAAGCCCTGGCCTTCCTGCCCCAGCAGGTTCTCCTTGGGCACCCGCACGTCGCTGAAGAACAGCTCGCAGGTGTCCTGGCCCTTCATGCCCATCTTCTTGAGTGGCTTGCCCTTGGAAAAGCCCTCCGAGTTCGTTTCGACGAGCAGCAGGCTGAGGTCGCGGCTGCCCTTGCCCGTGTTCCCGGTCCTGGCAACCACGATCACGAGGTCGGCCAGATACCCGTTGGTGATGAAGATCTTGGAGCCGCTCAGGAGGTAATGGTCGCCTTTGTCCTCCGCGCGGGTCTTGATGCCCTGGAGGTCCGACCCCGCGCCCGGCTCGGTCATGGCGATGGCCCCGACCCGCTCCCCCGTCGCCATCCCGGGCAGGTAGCGGCGCTTCTGCTCCTCGGTGCCGTAGTGGAGGATGTACGGGGCCACGATGTCCGAGTGCAGCATGAAGCCGGTGGCGCTGGCGAGGACCCGGCCCTGCTCCTCCATCAGCACGGTGGAAAAGAGGCGGTCGCCGCCCATGCCGCCGTACTCCTCGGGGATGGCGGTCAGCAGCAGCCCCAGTTCCCCCGCGCGGTTCCAGAGTTGCCGCGGAATGTGACCGTCACGCTCGAACTGCTCGGTGTAAGGCGCGACCTCCGTTTCAAAGAAGCGCCGGACGGTGCGCCGGAACGCCTCGTGTTCGGGCTGCATCAGGGTGCGCGGCAGCAGCGGTGGGGTGGCCTCGGGCGCGCTGAAGGGGGCGGGCTGGTCCTGAACGGTCATGGGTCTCCTTGCGGGGGTGCCGGGCGCAGGCGGGGTGGGACTAGCCAGGTGAACTTAAATGTTATACGTTCAACATGTTCAGGAAAACCCGACCCGCTGTCAAGCCGCTGCCCGACGTTCACTCCCCAGGAGTCCCTTTGACCCCAGCAGATTCCAGCACGGCCGCTTCCCACGCCTCCGGCCCGCTCTCCGGCTTCCGGGCCGTCAGCCTCGCCACCAACATCCCCGGTCCGGTCGCGGCAGGCCTGCTCGTCCGGGAGGGCCTGAGCGTCACCAAAGTCGAGCCGCCCACCGGGGACATGCTGCGGAGCGCTTCCGAGGCCCTCTACGATGAACTGCGGACGGGCATGACCGTGCAGACCCTCGACCTGCGCTTGCCTGAAGGGCAGCAGGCGCTGGGAACACTGCTGCAAGACGCCGACCTGCTGATCACCAGCCAGCGCCCCTCGGCCCTCGCCCGGCTGGGTGTGACGGCAGACGCCCTCGCGGCGCTCAATCCCCGGTTGTGCTGGGTGGAAATCGTGGGGGACGAGGACGCCCCCGAGGTGCCCGGCCACGACCTCACCTACCAGTTGCAGGTCGGCCTGGTGCGCCCCCCGCAGATGCCGACCACCCTGATTGCGGACCTCGCCGGGGCGCAGGAGGCCGCACGGGCGGCCCTCGCCCTGCTGCTGGGCCGCGAGCGGGGAAGGAGCGAACGTCACCGCCGCGTGGGGCTGAAGCAGGCGGCGGCCGGGATGGCCCTCCCCGTCCGCCACGGCCTGACCGCGCCGGGCGGGTGGCTGTCGGGCGCGCTGCCGCAGTACCGCCTCTATCCCCTGCGGGACGGCTGGGCTGGGGTGGCCGCGCTCGAACCCCACTTCGGGCGGCGGCTGGCCGGGACGCTGGGCGGGCAGGACCCGGACCGCTTCCTGCGGGGCCTGACGGTGGACGAGTGTAACCGCCTGGCCCACGAACACGACCTGCCTGTTCACGCCGTGAAATCTGCATCCTGAGAACGGAGGAGTTGCCATGCAAGAGGTCTACATCTACGACGCGATTCGCACCCCGCGGGGCCGTGGCCGGGCGAACGGCTCGCTGCACGAGGTCAAGCCCGTGAACCTGGTGGTAGGGCTGCTGGAGGAACTCCGGGCACGCCATGACCTCGACACCTCGCAGGTGGACGACGTGGTGCTGGGCTGCGTGACGCCGGTGCTGGAGCAGGGCTTCGACGTGGCGCGCATGGCGGTGCTGCTCTCCTCCTGGGACGAGGGCGTGCCGGGTGTGCAGCTCAACCGCTTCTGCTCGTCGGGGCTGGAGGCCGTGCAGCAGGCGGCGGGGCGCATCCGCAGCGGCTGGGAGAACCTGATCGTGGCGGGCGGCGTCGAGAGCATGAGCCGCGTGCCGATGGGGACGGATATGGGTGCCCCCTTCGACCCCGCCAGCGCCCTGGAGATGCACTTCGTGCCGCAGGGCATCAGCGCCGACCTGATCGCCACCCTGGAGGGCTTTACCCGTGAGGAGGTGGACGCCTACGCCGCCGAGAGCCAGAAGCGCGCCCACGCCGCCCAGCGGGCCGGGCACTTCTGCCGGAGCGTGGTGCCCGTGGGGGACATGAACGGTCTGACCATCCTCGCGCGGGACGAGTTCCTGCGGCCCGAGACGACCGCCGAGAGCCTCTCGCAGCTCAAGCCTTCCTTCGCGGACCAGGGCAAGCTCGGCTTCGACGCGGTGGCGCAGCTCAAGTACCCCGAGGTCGAGCACATCAACCACGTCCACACCGCCGGGAACTCCAGCGGCATCGTGGACGGCGCGGCGCTGGTGCTGCTCGGCTCGCGGGAGGCGGGGGAGCGGCAGGGCCTGACGCCCCGCGCCCGCATCGTCAGCGTGGGGCGCGTCGGCACCGAGCCGACCATCATGCTGACCGGCCCGGTCCCCGCCAGCCGCAAGGCGCTGGACGCGGCGGGCCTGACGCCCGAAGACATCGACCTTTTCGAGGTGAACGAAGCGTTCGCGGTGGTGCCCATGCAGTTCATGCGCGAGCTGAACGTGCCGCACGAGAAGGTCAACGTGAACGGCGGCTCCATCGCGCTGGGGCACCCGCTGGGCGCGACCGGGGCCGTCATCCTGGGCACGGTCCTCGACGAGCTGGAACGCCGGGGCGAGCGGTACGGCCTGTGCACCCTCTGCGTGGGCGGCGGCATGGGCAATGCGGTGATCGTCGAGCGGGTGGACGGCTTCGTGGAAGGAGCGGGCGCATGAGCAACCCCATCGAGTACGCGCGCGAGGGGAAACTCGTCACCCTCACGATGAACTGGCCGGGTGCCGTGAACCTGATGGACGCGGACTTCATCCCCAGCTTCCGCGAGACACTGGACCGGCTGGAGGGGGAAAAGGATGACATCGCGGGCGTGATCCTGCGCTCGGCCAAGCCCACCTTCTTCGCCGGGGCCGACCTCAAGATGTTCCTGGGCATGGACCGCAGCGACCCCCAGGCCCTCTTCGACCTGATCGAGGGCACCAAGGCCGAGCTGCGGCGCATCGAGAAGCTGGGCAAACCCGTCGTGGCCGTGATCGAGGGCAGCGCCCTGGGCGGCGGGTTCGAGGTGGCCCTCGCCTGCCACCACCGCGTCGTGGTGGACCACCCGAAGACGCAGCTCGGGATGCCGGAAGTCACCCTGGGCCTGCTGCCCGGCGGGGGCGGCGTGACCCGCATGGTCCGGCACCTGGGCGTGCAGGCGGCGCTGCCCTTCCTGCTGGAAGGCAAGCTGATGCGGCCCGCCGAACTCGCGGAGCTTGGCCTCGCGGAACTCGCGCCGGATGCCGAAGCCGCCACGCGGCAGGCCCTCGCCTGGATAGAGGCGAACCCCGTACCCGTCAAGCCCTGGGACCAGAAGGGATACAAGATTCCCGGCGGCAAGCCCTACACGCCCGCGCTGGCGCAACTCCAGATCGCCGCGCCCGCCATGCTGCTCGCCCGGACAAAGGGCACCCTGCCCGCCCCCGAAGCAGTGCTGAGCGCCGCCGTCGAGGGCGCACAGGTGGATTTCGACACCGCCAGCCGCATCGAGTCGCGCTACCTCACGCGGCTGGTGCTGCACCCGGTCAGCCGCAACATGATCGGCACCCTGTTTCTGGGCATGAACGAGATCAAGGCGGGTGCGGGCCGCCCGAAGGACGTGCCGAAGTTCCGGGTGCAGAAGCTCGGCATCCTCGGCGCGGGAATGATGGGTGCAGGCATCGCCTACGCCGCCGCGACGAAGGGCATCGACGTGGTGCTGCTCGACACCGAGCAATCCAAAGCCGAGAAGGGCAAGGCGTACAGCGAGGGGCTGCTCGACAAGGGCCTGAAGCGCGGCAAGGTCAGCGAGGAGCGCCGGGCCGAGACCCTGGGGCGCATCCAGCCGACGACCCGTTTTGAAGACCTGGAAGGCTGCGACCTGATCATCGAGGCGGTCTTCGAGGACCCCGACATCAAGGCCGACGTGACGCGGAAGGCCGAGCCGATGCTCCGCGAGGGCGGCCTGTACGCCTCGAACACCAGCACCATCCCTATCACCGACCTGGCGCAGGCCAGCCAGAACCCCGCCCGCTTCATCGGCCTGCACTTCTTCAGCCCGGTGGACCGGATGCAGCTCGTCGAGATTATCCGGGGCAGGGAGACCAGCGACGAGTCGGTGGCCCACGCCCTCGACTTCGCGGCGCAGATCGGCAAGGTGCCCATCGTGGTCAACGACTCGCGCGGTTTTTACACCAGCCGGGTCTTCGGGCAGTACGTGAACGAGGGGGCCGCGATGCTCGCCGAGGGCATCCCCGCCGCCGTGATCGAGAACGCCGCGCTGCAAGCCGGGATGCCGGTGGGGCCGCTCGCGGTGCTCGACGAGGTGACGCTGACCCTGCCGCTGCACGTGGAGGCCTCCGCGAAGAAGGCGGGCGCAGAACCCAAAGAACGCCACCCCGGCCTGGCCGTGCTGGAGCGCATGGTGGACCTGGGCCGCACCGGGCGCAGCGCCGGCAAGGGCTTCTACGACTACCCGGAGGGCCAGCCCAAGCGCCTCTGGAGCGGCCTGAAGGACCTCTCCCCCCAGCAGGGGCGCGGCGAGTACGACCTGCAGGAGCTGCGCGACCGCCTGCTGTACGCGCAGGCGGTGGACGCGGCGCATGTCGCGGAGACGGGGGTGCTGACCGAGGGCCGCGACCTGAACGTCGGCAGCATCCTGGGCCTGGGCTTCCCGGTCTGGACGGGCGGCGCGCACCAGTTCATCGAATTCGTGGGGCGCGAGCAGTTCGTTCAGCGGGCCAGGGAACTCGCCGCCCGGCACGGCTCCCGCTTCGAGCCGCCCGCCGGCCTCCTGAAGGGCACCGACCTCCAGGAGGGGCAGTACGCGGGGCTGGGCGAGTAGGGCTTCTCTCCCCCCGGGGCCGGGCGATAAGCTGGGCCTTGCCCCCTTTGACAACCCGGTCAACGTGCCCCGCCCCCTTTCCCCCGGAGGTTCCCGACCATGATGGACGTTCCGCTCACCACCCGGACGCTGATCGACCGTTGCCTGCACCTGCATCCGGAGCGGCCCGTCACGTCCCTGCTGATCGCCGGGAAGAACGAGGCCGGGCAGCCGGTTCCCGGGACGCACCGCTCCACCCTGGGGGAGGCCGCCGCGCGTGCGGGCCAGCTCGCCGGGGCGCTGAAAGACGCTGGCGTGGCCCAGGGCGACCGGGTGGCGACCCTGGCCGTCAACAGCTCCTCTCACCTCGAGGCGTACCTGGGAGTCTCCAGCATGGGCGCGGTGATCCACACCCTGAATATCCGCCTGCCGGTCGAGCAACTGGTCTGGATCATCAACGACGCGCAGGACCGGGTGTTGCTGCTCGACCCGATGTTCCTGCCGATGCTGCCCGCCTTCCAGGCGAACTGCCCCAGCATCGAGCGTTATGTGGTGTTCGGGCGGGATGGGGCGGCCCCTGAAGGCACCCAGGCGTACGAGGCCTTCATCGCCGGGCAGCCCGCAACCTTCGACTGGCCGGACCTCGACGAGAGATCGGGCGCGATGCTGTGCTACACCTCCGGCACCACCGGGAATCCCAAGGGGGTCCTGTACACCCACCGCTCGCTGATGCTGCACGCGCTCGCGGGCGGGCACAAGTCCGCCTTCGACATCGGCGAGGAGGACACCGTGCTGCCCATCGTGCCGATGTTCCACGCCAACGCCTGGGGCACGGTGCATTGTGCGGCCCTCTACGGGGCCGGGCTGGTCTTTACCGGCGTCTTCAACGACGGCCCCACGGTGGCGCGGATGCTTGAGCAGGAAAAGGTCACCATGTGCGCGGGGGTGGTCACGGTGATGCTGGCGCTGCTCGCCGAACTCGACCGGGCGGGGGAGGCGGGACAGCCCTATGATCTGTCGCACCTGAACCTGATCGGCTGCGGCGGCACGGCGGTGCCCGAGGCCTTGATCCGCGCCCTGCACTTCCGCCACGGCCTGCGGATGATGCAGGCGTGGGGCATGACCGAGACGAGTCCGCTGGCGACCACCAGCAACGCCCCGGTGGGGGTGGACCCGGCCAGCGACGAGGGCTTTACCCACCGCAGCAAGCAGGGCCGCGTGATGCCCTTTACCGAGGTTGACCTGATCGACGACGAGGGCGCGGACGTGCCCCACGACGGCCAGACGATGGGCCGCCTGCTGGTGCGCGGCCCCTGGGTCACGGGCGAGTACTACCGGCGGGGCGTCACCGGCGACTTCGTCACACGCCGGGGCAAGCGGTGGCTGGACACCGGCGACATCGCCACCCTCTCGCCCGGCGGCGAGGTGTGGGTGCAGGACCGCGCCAAGGACCTCGTGAAATCCGGCGGCGAGTGGATCAGCTCCGCCGAGATCGAGAATGCCCTGATGGCCCACCCCCACGTCGCGGCGGCGGTGGTGGTGGCCGTCCCGCACGAGAAGTGGACCGAGCGCCCCCTCGCGCTGGTGATTCCCCGGGGCGAGGCCCCCAAACCCGAAGACCTGCGCGCCCACTTGCAAGGGCGCGTGGCGAAATGGTGGATCCCCGACGATTTCGTGATGGTCGAGTCCCTTCCCATCGGCGCGACCGGGAAGTTCCTCAAACGCGAGATTCGTGACCAGTACAGGAACCACGCGTGGCCTGCCGCCGGGGCCGGGACGGGGTAGAACCTGCCAGGAAACCGGTGCTGAATCCCGGAGGTGTCCGGTTCAGTGGCAGTGCGGGCGTCCCCTGGTTCTCAGGCCACTGGCTGAGGCTGGGGGGCAACACCCTGAGAGGAGCGGCCATGAAGCGTTTGGCTGACCACCTCGGGCGCTAGGGCATGGGCGTGGCATTGGCCGGGCCGTCGCCTTGACCCGTGAGGGCGCGGTCGTCGTGAGACTCGGCACGCCGGGGCTGCGAGCATCCCGTCAGATGTGGAGAACGAGAGGGATTTGCGGACCAGCCGACCGGGGCGTGGGCGGAGCGGATGACTGCGAGTTGGGCACCCGCAGTGTGCGGTTCGCTTCCGATATACCAGGATGCGTGCCTTGCGCCCCGCGACCTGATCCTCCACAGTGAAGCTCACCCAGCCGGGAATCACCCCACTTTCTGCCCTGCACTTTCTACACTGCGCCCCCAGCCCAGCCACCGGGGGAAGGAGACACCATGCCCATTGCACCTGCCCGCACCCAAGTCGGCATCATCGGTGCCGGTCCCGCCGGCCTGTTCCTCGCCCACCTCCTGCACCGTCAGGGCATCGAGTGCGTCATTCTGGAATCGCGCTCTCACGAGGATGTTGAAAACACCATTCGCGCCGGGGTGCTGGAACAGTGGACGGTGGACCTGATGCTGTCGCTCGGCCTCGGGGAACGCATGCTGCGCGAGGGCCACTTCCACCGGGGCATCACCCTGCGCTTTGCGGGTGAAAGCCACCATCTGGACTTTGAGGACCTGACCGGCGGCAGGCGCGTCACCGTCTACCCGCAGCACGAGGTGCTCAAGGACCTCATCGCCGCCCGCCTCGCCAGTGGGGGAGAGATTCACTTCGGGGTGCGTGACGTGAAGCTCCACGACCTGAATTCAAAGCGCCCCCACATCACCTACACGGACGAGAATGGTCAGCAGCAGGAACTGCACTGCGACTTCATCGCGGGGTATGACGGCTCGCAGGGACCCTCACGCCAGTACGTCGAGGGCCGCACCGAGTACCAGCACCTGTACCCCTTCGGCTGGCTGGGGATTCTGGTGGAAGCGCCTCCCTCGCACCACGAGCTGATCTATGCCCGACACGAGCGCGGCTTTGCCCTGCTCAGCACCCGCTCGCCGGAGATCCAACGCCTGTACCTCCAGTGCGGGCCGACCGACAACGTGGCGGACTATTCGGACGAGCTGATCTGGTCGGAACTCCACCAGCGGCTGGAAACGGTGGACGGCTGGACGCTCACCGAAGGGCGAATCTTTCAGAAGGGCGTGATCGGCATGCGCTCTTTCGTGTGTGACCGTATGCAGCACGGACGGCTCTTCATCGGCGGGGACGCGGCGCATATCGTTCCGCCCACCGGGGCGAAGGGACTCAACCTGGCGGTGGCCGACGCCGTCTACCTGTCCCGTGGGCTGGAATGCTTCTACCGCACCGGGCAACAGACCTTGCTGGACCAGTACACCAACACCTGTCTGCGCCGGATCTGGAAAGCCGAGCGCTTCTCCTGGTACATGACGAACCTGCTGCACACCAATTCCACCGAAAGCCCCTTCGAGCAGCGCATCCGCCTGGCCGACCTCGACTACCTCGTGCACTCACAGGCCGCCGCCACCGCCCTCGCTGAGAACTACGTCGGGCTGCCGCTGGACTGATACTGATTCCGATTGAAGGGTGTTGAAAACACCCGGAAATCCGACCAAAGGGAGAAGGAACAAGAGCGGATTTCGGGAGATGGATGAACAGGCGGTGCCCTCCCGACTGTTCAGGAATTGGACGGAATCCGTATGAGAACCAGCAAGGGTGCGGGGGCGTCATGAGCCGCACCGCTGACATTGACCAACGGGGAAGCGGGCGCTTCCCCGTTCTTTGCTGCTCAGTTCAGCCTCCAGTCTCCTGCCTGAGCCGCTCCTTAAAGCTGGCCCCGGTGGTGGCGCGGACCTCCTCCAGGGTGGTGCCGGGCAGCAGTTCGGTGAGGGTGAGTTGGCCGTCCAGGAACTCGAAGACGGCTTTATCGGTGATGACCATGCTCACGTTGCCCCGTGCGGTCAGGG